>JBDSPX010000019.1:0-21793 GCA_039930065.1 Dokdonella sp. | reverse complement strand
CCAGACATGGTCCTGCACATAGCTGCCAACAATGATGACCGAAGCGGGCTTGAGGGGAGTGCTGCTGTCAATTGTCATGGGAAAAATCGGTTCTGGAGCCGGAATGGTAACGCAGGCATCAGCGATCCCCGCGCATTGGGTGGTTTGGATCAGTGCGGTACGACCCGAATGGCACTGACTTAAGCCCGTCATCCTCGCGAAGGCGGGGATCCAGCGCCTTTGGGGATCCGCAAAGTGCCGAAGGCGCTGGATTCCTGCCTTCGCAGGAATGACGGAAAATGGGGATTTGTGCCCGCTTTTCGCTTAAGTCAGTGCCATTCCGGTACGACCCCTCGAATCTGACTGCTTATTCCCCCGGGAATCGCGGATATCACATTGGAGGACCGAGATAGGGGCCGCACTGAACGTGTAGAACAGCTATCTATTCCCTTTGACGGAAATCGGGTTGAAGTCCATGCTTCGCGCGACGTAGGACGATCCGCCTGAAGGTGGATTCTTGGACTAGAAAGTCGATTCGCAGGCGATGTTTGCCAGCGGATCTTTCAAGGCTATTTCAGGGGGAAAACAATGAACAAGATACTTTGCCTGACAGTGCTTGTGCTGTCGGGCTTGATGGTCGGCGCTGTTTCGGCGCAGGCCCCGCTGGAGCAGGAAGGGGTTCCAGCGAACACTGTTGCCAGTGCTCGACCGATCGAGTTGCAACTTGCGCGCGCGCACAGCACGTCAATCGACTTGCGCAACCTGCCTGGTACGCCGCCGATCCGCCAGGATCGTCCCGAGCGCGAGCCCCCCGAGATCGAGCCAATCACCTTGCCCGGCGGCCAAGCCGGGACAGTTGCCAACGTACCGACGATTCCTGCCGCACCTGCACCCTCTCCCACGTCGAATTTCCTCGGCCTCGATTTCAGCAGCTGGGGCGCGGGACGGCCGCCGGACACGGTGGGCGACGTCGGGCCGACCTATTTCATCCAGGCGGTGAATTCGTCGCTTGGCATCTACAAGAAATCCGATTCGAGTCGGGTTGCGGCATTCACGTTCAACACCTTCATGAGCCAGGGAAGTTTCGGCAACCTTTGCGACACCAACAATTTCGGCGATCCGGTCATCCTCTACGATACGTTCGAGGACCGTTGGGTCATCACCGACTTCGCCTTTCAGATCGACGGTTCCGGCAATGTCGTCAATCCACCCGGTGCCTTCCAGTGCTTCGCCGTCTCCAAGACCGGCGACCCCGTGACAGGTGGCTGGAATTTCTTTTCCATCCATTTGACCGACGGCCTCAACGACTATCCGAAATTCGGCATCTGGCCGGACGGCATCTACATGTCGGCCAACATGTTCGGCTTCCCCGCCAGCGGTGGGTTCCTCGGTACGCGCGTTTGGGCGCTGAACAAGGCGCAGATGTATGCCAATGCGCCGTCCGTCCAGGTTGTCCAGTTCAGCCCGCCTGCAGCGGAGTTCACCTTGCTGCCGGCCAACGCGCGTCTGCAGACCGGCACACCGCCAGCGGGTTCGCCAAACTTTTTCAGCGTGGTCTGGCAGTACACCAACGCGATATCCGTCTACAAGTTTCATGTCGACTGGAACAGCATCTCGCTGTCCAGTTTCAGCGGTCCAAGCCTCGTCACAGCACCGACGAGTTGGGCGAGTCCGCCCGCCACGGTTCCGGCTCAGGGTGGCAATGCAAACGATACCCTGTCCCTGCGCCTGATGATGCAAAACCAGTACACAAATATAGGCGGAGCGGAATCGCTCTGGAACACGCATACCGTGCTCGGTGGTGCGGCAGCCACGGCGGCGCCGCGTTACTACCAGGTCGATGTGACCGGCGGCACCGTCGCGGCCACTACGACACAGGCGGCCACACATACCCCGGATACGATAGTCAACCGCTATATGCCGAGTCTCGCAGTGGATCGTGCAGGTGACATGGCATTGGGCTACAGCGCGTCGTCTTCGAGTCTGATGCCCGCGATCCGCTACGCCGGACGTCTGGCCAGTGACCCGCTGAATACGTTGCCGCAGACCGAGACTTCGCTGGTCGAGGGAACAGGCGCACAGAATTCAAGCACGCGTTGGGGCGATTACAGCGCGATGTCGCTGGATCCGGACGGCTGCACCTTCTGGTTCACCAGTGAGTACTACATCGCTACGGGTGGCAACTGGCAGACGCGTGTTGGATCGTTTGCCTTTCCATCATGCATACCGGTATCGAGTGGCACCCTGCAGGGTACGGTTACCGCAACGGTCGGCGGCGCGCCGATCAGTGGCGTGACAATCAATTTCGGCAGTCGAACGGCCACAACTAACGGTAGCGGCTTCTATTCGTTCGCCAGCATCCCCTCGGGCACCTATCCGCAGATTGCAGCCAGCAAACCTGGTTTCATCAGCGGATCCAGCATCAACGTGCTGGTTTCCGATGGAGCTACGACAACGCGTGATTTTACGCTGGGCAACTCGCCCTTGACCGCTTGCTTGACCGATACGACCCAGACGGATTTCCAGTCGGGCGTGCCAACGAATCTGGATCTTGCCAGCAGCCCTGGTGACGTAAACTTGCGCAATGCGCCGACAATTGATCAGCAGAACGCTACGCTCAGCACCAGTGGTGCTGGCATAACGATAACTACCTGGGGTGGTCAAACCTTTACTCCAGCCGTCAGCGGTCAGTTGGTCAGTGTCGATGTCAATCTGTTCTGCAGCGGCTGCACCGGCACCACGCCGAACCTGACGCTTTCGCTGCGTGCTACTTCGGCCGGCCTGCCGACGGGTGCCGATATAGCTACGGCGACAATCACGGGCTTCAACAGCGGGTCCAGCGCCTACTACACGGCAACATTTGCCACACCACCCAGTTTGCTGTCGGGAACGATGTATGCCATTGCCGTTCGGCCCATCGCAAATCCGTCTCCGGGCACCTACGCATTGACGCGCAGTGCGAACGATGTGTACGCCGGCGGTACGCGCGTCGCCGGCGCTACCAGCGGCACGGTGTGGTCAATTCCGTTGACCGGCGGCGCAAGTACCGATGCGGGCTTCAAGACCTACATGAGCAGCGGATATTCGCCGACCGGAAATCTCGTGTCGTCAAACAAGGACAGCAACCTTCCGGTTGGGCAGACACCGATCTGGTCGACCTTGAGCTGGACCGCGACAACGCCAGCGAGCACCGCACTTCAGTTCCAGATCGCTGCCAGCAATGTGTCCACGGGACCGTTCAATTTCATCGGGCCGGACGGCACGGCGTCGACGTTCTACACAACGAGCGGTGGCTCGCTGAGTCAGTTCAACGGCAACCGATTCCTCAAGTATCGAGCCGCACTCTCGACAAGCAACAGCGCGGTGACCCCGACGCTCAGCGACGCCACGGTCTGCTACAGCGCGCCGGCGGTGCCTGACGTATCGATCACCAAGACTGATGGTGTGACGACGGCAGCGCCGGGCGGATCGGTGACCTACACGATCGCCGCATCCAACAGCAGCACGGCCGCCGCAACCGGTGCAGTCGTCGCCGACATATTTCCGGCTGCACTGACCTGCACATGGACCTGCGCAGGGACCGCGGGCGGGACCTGCACGGCTTCGGGCTCCGGCAACATCAACGACACGATCAATCTGCCGGTCGGAGCCAGCTCGGTCTATACCGCGAGCTGCACGATTTCCGCGGCAGCGAGCGGATCGCTTGCCAATACGGCCACGATCACCTTGAGTGGCGATCCGAACACCGCGGACAATTCGGCGACCGACACGGATACCCTGGTCGGCAGTGCCGACTTGGCCATCACCAAGACGGACGGCGTGACCTCGGCTACACCCGGTGGATCGGTGACTTACACGATCACGGCAAGCAATGCCGGTCCCAGCAATGCGAATGGGGCCACGGTGGCCGATACGTTCCCGGCTGCCGAGACCTGCACCTGGACATGTTCCGGAGCCGGTGGCGGAACTTGCACGGCAGCGGGTTCCGGCAACATCAACGATAGCGTCAACCTGCCCGGAGGCGGCAGTACGACCTACACGGTGAGCTGCGCAATTTCCGCGGCAGCGACCGGTACATTGAGCAATACCGCGACGGTCTCGGCACCGGCTGGCGTCACCGATCCAAGCCCGGGCAACAACGTGGCGACCGACAGTGACACGCTGGCGGCAAGTGCTGATCTCGCCATCACCAAGACCGATGGGGTGACGACGGCAATAGCTGGCGGTTCGGTGACCTACACAATTACAGCAAGCAATGCTGGTCCAAGCAATGCAATGGGTGCGACGGTGGCCGATACCTTCCCGGCTTCCGAGACCTGCACCTGGACATGTTCGGGTGCCGGTGGTGGCACTTGCACGGCATCCGGCTCGGGCAACATCAACAGTAGCGTCAACCTGCCCAGCGGCAGCAATACGACGTTTACGGCGAGTTGCTCGATTGCGCCGACGGCCACTGGATCGCTGGTCAATATCGCGACGGTCTCGGCACCAGGCGGCGTAACGGATCCGACGCCGGGCAACAACTCGGCGATCGACACCGACAGTTTGGTGATCTCGGCGGACGTGGCGGTATCCGTTTCCGACAGTCGCAATTTCGTTCAAGTAGGCGACTCGCTCGACTACCTGATCGAGGTGACCAACGCGGTGGGCCCAAGTATGGTGAGTGCAAATGTGAGTGACATACTTCCTGCGGTACTGACGGCTGGATCGTGGACCTGCTCAGGAACGGGAGGGGCAACGTGTAGTTCGAGTGGTACGGGTGACGTCCTGTCCGATACAGCGACATTGCCAGTCGGCGGCAAGGCCTCCTACCTCTACTCGACCACGCTGCAAGCGGTGGATCCGACCGATCTTGTTCAAAATACGGCGACCATCTCGCTGGCCAGCGGCACGGATCCGAACAGCGCGAACAATCAGGACACCGACACGGATATCGTCGTGATCTTCCGTGACGGCTTCGATCCCGGCAGCATGAACTTGACCCAGGTCATCGGTACCGGAGAGGACCACGTCACCGCGCAGTTGCGTGTTGATGCCGGTCTGCTGGCTGGACTGGGTATCGTTCCGGTTGAAATTGCCGGCGGCAAGAGTTCGGATGGCAAGACCCTGTTCACTCTGCAACTGGCTCGCTTCGGCAGCGACTACAACCTGCGTATCCTGACCCGCGACAACCTCGATCAGGCGGAACGGTCTAGCTGGCAGGTGGTGGATATGGGCGAACGCCTGCTCGATTTCTCCTGGCAGTCTGCGTCTGCGCAGGCCAGTGACGGATTCATCTCCGTGCACGGCATGAGCACGTCGGTGCTGGCGAGTGGTCGTAGCGAACAGGGGCGATTGACCCAGCTGATGGTGCGCATGGAACACAGCACGCCGTGGCTGGTGCGAATCACGAAATGATCGACGCGTTGCATTGAACGAAAAAGCCCGGGATTTCCCGGGCTTTTTTTGGTGCGCCCGGCGACCCCAGGGTTCGCGGTCTGCTAGCGTGCGCGAATACGCACAAGAATCTCGAGCCCTGCGATGTCGATTCTCTCGACCTTCACGATCATCCTCGTTCTCCTTGTCCTTGGGCGTCTGCTCGCATGGCGGAGGATGGTGCCGGCGAACGCAGCGGAGACCTTGAATCTGGTTGTACTGAATGTCTGCCTCCCCGCGGCGATCCTGCTGTATGCGCCAAAGCTTGAATTCTCGTCCGAGCTGGTTGGGTTGGTGGCGATTCCCTGGGTCATCCTGATTGGCGCCGCATTGCTGGTCCTGCTCGTCGGGCGTCTGCTGCGATTCGATCGCGCCACGACGGCGAATCTGCTGCTGCAGGTGCCGCTGGGCAATACCTCGTTCATCGGCTACTCGCTGATCCCGGTCATGGTCGGTGCGGGCGCATTGCGCTACGCGGTGATTTACGACCAGCTCGGCAGTTTCATGATCCTCTCGACCTGGGGACTGTTGGTGATCGCGTTCTACGGCGGTGGTGGGCGACCTCGCCTCGGCACGATGCTCGGGCGCATTGCCGGTTTTCCGCCGATTATCGCGCTCGCGATCGCTTTGACCGTGATGCCGCAAGAACCGGGAGCGCTGGTCGAACATGGCTTGAATCTGCTTGCCGGTGCACTGCTACCCATGGTCGTTCTCGCACTCGGCATGCAGTTGCGCTTGCGCCTGCCGCGACATCACCTGCCGCCGCTGATTTTCGGCTTGATTGCCAAGCTCATCCTCATGCCGTTGCTCGCATGGGGCGCGTGTCGGGCATTTGGTCTCTCCGTTGAGCTGACCCTGGTCGCGGTCTACTTGACAGCAATGCCACCGATGATCACCTCGGGGGCATTGCTGTCGATAGCCGGCTTGGCGCCAGAACTTTCAGTGGCCCTGATCGGATATGGCACCGTGCTGTCGATGATTACACTACCGCTTTGGCATGCCGTGATGACGCCTTGAGTCGCGCATGAGCAAGCGGGCCACGCCCTTGGAAGAAATTCTTACGGGCTCTCGAATCCGTTTTGGAACAGTCGGTCGATAGGGTTGCCGATATACGGAATCAACCATGCCATTTGCGCTCGATCGGTAGCGAAATTCGCGGTTGGTTCGAGCGAATACATGTAGTCGCCCCACCATGGGCCCGCCGCCCACCACGTCCAGCCGAGCCAGACATCATCGTTGGCGTCTAGATGATTCATCGCGCTGACAATGGCGGTATGGCAGTCCGCGTTGTTCGCACCCGCGAATTCGCCAAGGAATCCCTTGCGTCCATTGCTGCGCAACCAGTTGGTCACGCCGGCGAGCTCATTTGCTCCGGTTCCGCTGTCGGATTTGCAGGTTGCCGACGTGCCGGAATAATTGCTGTCGAAATACTGATGGAGCTCGAAAGCAAAATGGTTGGCGCTGTCCGTGATCGCGAGCATCGCAACCGCATTCGCGGTGCCGTACCAGTTTTGCGACCAGCTGTGTGCGCCGGTCCAGGCGTTGCCCGGAACGAGGATCAGCTGACCGGCGCCGGTTGCACGAATGGCCGAAATGGATGCATTGGCGGCACCGACCCATTGTTCGGTCGACATCGAATTTGGCTCGTTCATGAGGCCAAAAATCACATGGCTATTGCCGAGAAAGTGCGTTGCCATTCTTGACCAGAGATCGGCCAGTGCCGCATTCGGCAACTCCGCCGTTCCGACGACATGTCCGCGATAACGCGCGTAATTGTGTGGATCGATCAGAACGCTGATGCCAATCGACGCGGCATGCGCAACGACCGCATCCAGCGCGGCCAGATAGGTGCCGTCCAAGTTGCCGTTCAAACTCGGCTGCATGCGTTCCCAAAGAAACGGCAAGCGCACCACATTCATGCCTTTGCCATGAAAATAGTCCAGCTCGGCCGCCGAAGGCCAGGCAAAATCGACATTCACGGTACCCGGCAATGCGGTGCCGAATTCCGCACCCGCAAGATTGACACCCTGATACGTCGTACCGGCGGCTGCGCTGTTTGCCAAGAGCGCACCGAGCAGCAGAGGCATGCACGACCATTTTGAAGATTGCTTCATGGGCTTGATTTCGATTTCAAAAAATGTCCGCGGCCATCGCAATTCAATTCGGCGTTTGCCAATGGGTTGCAAGGGATGGCCCGACGAAAGATGGACGAGGATGTATTCAAATTGGTTGGAGAGTCCGGTTATTGCGACTCGTGATCGTTGCGTGGATCGCTCTGCGATTTGCTGATCGGTGAAGCGCTCCATCATCGCGATTTTTTGATCTTGGATGTGATCCATGTCTACTTGTAGCGAAGAGTGATGGTCCTTGCGCGCAACTCGCGAGGTTTTCGCCGAGCCAGGCGGACCCGTAGACGTCATCGGGTATTTGATGATTTACCGACGGTTGGCAAAGATGGTGTAGCGTGTCGCGACTTTCGAACGCAGGGATTGGATGATGAAGCAGTGGAAGAGTCTGATCGTATTCTTCGTCCTCGTTGCCGGGGTCGCGTTGATCGGAGGGATGTCCACGCCGGATGCCTGGTATGCCGGCTTGCAGAAACCTTCGTTCAATCCGCCGAACTGGATTTTCGGCCCCGCCTGGACCTTGCTCTATGCCTTGATGGCCATTGCCGCCTGGCGCGTCTATCGCGTCGCGGGATTCGGTCTCGCGATCGGCTTGTGGTTGGCCCAGTTGCTGGTCAACGCAATCTGGTCACCGTTGTTCTTTGCCATGCACAGGATCGATCTGGCCCTGTTCGATATCGTCTTGCTCGATGTTCTGGTCATCGCGACCATCGCTGTTTTCTTCCGCCGCGATCGAATCGCAGGCTGGCTGATGACGCCATATCTGGCTTGGATTGCATTCGCAACGACCCTCAATGCAGCGATCTGGACACTCAATCCACAGTGATCGCTATGGATCCCGTTTCGCGCATATCAGCCAATTCTCGAATGGCAAACGTCCGCTCAGCGGCGTGAATCGGGCGTCAAGGCCGTGACGCGCGAAGCGCTGTTCGAGCGCATCACGGTGCGGATAGGATTGTGGACCGACGTTCATCCATCGCGTCAAACGAGCAAAGCGATCAACGCCACGCGTAAAGCGTAGCCGCCAACCTTCCCGCTGCAAGCCGGTTCGCATGACCAGAACCGCACCGGGAGTGAGACTCGCGATCGCGCGCTCAAGCAGGACTTCCTGGGCATCGTGAGGTAGAAACTGGACGATATCGAGCAGCGCGACGCTACCGCGATGTTCGGGAAATCCAGCGGCCAGATCAATGGATTCGAACGTCACATCAATCAGCTGCGCGCGAATTGCTGCCTCACGTGCCGAAGCGATTTTGCGCATGTCGATGTCGACGCCGCGATAGCCGCCGCGGAACCCTTGCGCCCGCAAGGCATGAGCGAGCAAGCCGATGCCGCAACCGAGATCGAGCAACGGTGCCTGTGTGTCGAGGAGTGCTTCACCGACGCCGATGTACAGGGGATCCGTGGCGAGTTTTATCCGCGCGTAATAGTAATGATTGCGCCGTGGCAGATACTGCCGCGCAATGTCGTTGATCGGGAGTTTCACCGAATCAGCGTATCCGGTAGAAGGCTGGGCGAAGGTGGGCGTGAACCCACCTTCGTGGATCGGAGTCTGATCAGACACTCACCGGATTTGGCTTTTCGGGATCGAGCTTCCACTGCTTGATCGCGCGCTCGACATCCTGCGGATTCATCTTGCCTTCGGCGGCCAATGCGGAAATCGCCGAGTGCGCGATCCAGTAGCGATCAACCTCGAAGAAGCCACGCAGCGCCTCGCGCGAATCGCTGCGTCCGTAGCCATCGGTGCCGAGTGCGATGAATTTGCGTCCTTCCGGAATGAACGCGCGAATCTGATCGGAATAGGCGCGCACGTAATCGGTCGCCGCAACCACCGGACCGGCATGACCATCGAGACATTGCGCGACCCATGACTGGCGTGGTTTCTTGTCCATCGGATGCAAACGATTCCAGCGCTCGACATCAAAACCATCGCGGCGCAGTTCGTTGAAACTCGGACACGACCAGATCGTGCTCGAAACTCCGAATTCCTGCTCAAGCAATTCCGCTGCGGCGATCACCTCGCGCAAAATCGTACCGCTGCCCATCAACTGGACCTGAGGAATATTCTTTGCTTTGGTTTTTGCGTTTTTCTTTTCCGAATCCCCATTGCCGAATCCCGAATCCCGCAACAAATACATGCCCTTGATGATGCCGTCCTCGGATCCCTTCGGCATATCCGGATGCGCGTAGTTCTCGTTCATCAAGGTGACGTAGTAGTAGGTATCTTCCTGCTCGGTCAGCATGCGACGCACGCCGTCCTGCAGGATCACCGCGACTTCAAACGAGAAAGTCGGATCATAACTGCGGCAGTTCGGGATAGCGCCGGCGAGCAGATGCGAATGACCATCCTCGTGCTGCAAGCCTTCGCCATTGAGTGTTGTGCGTCCTGCGGTGCCGCCAAGCAGGAATCCGCGCGCACGCATGTCGCCTGCCGCCCACGCAAGATCACCGATGCGCTGGAATCCGAACATCGAGTAGTAGATGTAAAACGGCAACATTGGCACATTGCTGATCGAGTAGCTTGTCGCCGCTGCCATCCACGAGGAAAACGCACCGGGTTCGCTGATGCCCTGCTGCAGCACTTGTCCGGATTCGTCTTCGCGATAGAACATGAGCTGGTCGGCATCCATCGGCTTGTACTTCTGCCCGAACGGCGCGTAGATGCCGATCTGGCGGAACATGCCTTCCATGCCGAAGGTGCGTGCCTCGTCGGCGACGATCGGCACGATGCGCGGTCCGATCACCTTGTCGCGTAGAAGCAGGTTCATGCCGCGCACGAAGGCCATGGTTGTCGAGATTTCGCGCTCGCCGGTGCCCTTGGTCAATTGCTCGAGTGCAGACAGCTCCGGTGTCGCCAGCGATTGCGATTTCATCCGCCGCTGCGGCAGTGCACCGCCGAGCGACTTGCGTCGTTCGAGCATGTACTGGATTTCGGGCGAGTCCTTGCCCGGGTGGTAGTACGGCACGCCGGCCAGATCTGCGTCGGAAATTGGAATATTGAAGCGGTCCCGGAACGCACGCACGGCGGTGTCATCCATCTTCTTCTGCTGATGGGTGATGTTCTGCGATTCGCCGGCCGAGCCCATGCCATAACCCTTGACCGTCTTGGCCAGGATCACCGTGGGCATGCCCTTCGTGTTGACGGCTTGATGATAGGCCGCATAAACCTTGTGCGGATCGTGACCGCCGCGATTCAAGCGCCAGATGTCGTCGTCGGAAAGGCTGGCGACGAGCTGGGCGGTTTCCGGATACTTGCCGAAGAAGTGTTCGCGCGTGTAAGCGCCGCCGAAGGCTTTGCAGTTCTGGTATTCGCCATCGACCGTTTCCATCATGAGCTTGCGCAATACACCCTTGGTGTCGCGCGCGAGTAGCGGATCCCAGTAGCTGCCCCAGCACAGTTTGATCGCGTTCCAGCCGGCGCCACGGAACACACCTTCGAGTTCCTGGATGATCTTGCCATTGCCGCGAACCGGACCATCGAGACGCTGCAGATTGCAATTGACGACAAAAATCAGGTTGTCGAGGCCTTCGCGGCCGGCCAGCGAAATCGCGCCGAGCGACTCGGGTTCATCGGATTCGCCGTCACCGATGAAGCACCAGATCTTGCGATCACTCTTCTCGATCAGGCCACGGTTCTCAAGGTATTTCATGAACTGGGCTTGATAGATCGCCTGCAACGGACCGAGGCCCATCGAAACCGTCGGCACCTGCCAGTAGTCCGGCATCAACCACGGATGCGGATACGAGGAAAGGCCATTGCCTTTGCCGCGCACCTCCATGCGGAAGTGATCGAGCTGCTCGGTGCTGATGCGGCCTTCGAGGAAGGAGCGCGCATAGACGCCCGGGCTGGAATGTCCCTGATGGAAAATCAGGTCGCCCGGATGATCCTCGCTCGGTGCGCGCCAGAAATGATTGAAGCCTACGTCGTAAAGCGTCGCGCTCGAAGCGAAGCTCGCGATATGTCCGCCGAGATCACCGGGCTTGCGATTGGCGCGGATAACCATCGCCATTGCGTTCCAGCGCACCAGCGAGCGGATCCGCCATTCCATCGCCGGGTCACCGGGGCACTTGGCCTCCATTTGCGGCGGGATCGTGTTGATGTATTCGGTGGTCGGCTGGAACGGCAGATGACCACCCGCGCGCCGGGTTTCCTCGACCATGCGTTCGAGCAAGTAGTGCGCACGTTCGGGGCCATCGGTCTGGATGATCGACTGCAGCGATTCGGTCCACTCGCGCGTTTCAACCGGGTCGAGATCCTGATCGAGAATGTCCTGGAGCTGGTTCATGCGGTTTCCTCGGGCTTGCGCGTGATGTTCTTTTTGATGGGACGGCGCTGTTGAAGCGCCCTCTGGGATGACCTTTAAGTTTAGCCGCCTCGTCCGGTTCATGCATGACGTCGCAGACGCCAGGCGTCTGCGAGCGAGCGAACGCTCAACCTGAAGCGGTTTCCTGCGCGGCGCGGATCTGCGCGTCAACGGCGGCAATCGCGGTCATGTTGACTACGCGACGCACGGTCGCGGCCGGGGTCAGGATATGCGCGGGTTTCGATACGCCCATGAGGATCGGACCGATTGCGACGCCTTCGGTCATCACGCGGGTGATGTTGTAGCCGATATTGGCAGCATCGAGGTTCGGACAGACAAACAGATTGGCGCGGCCCTTCAGGCGCGAGTTCGGGAACAGACGATCGCGAATCTCCTCGTTGAGCGCGGTATCGGCATGCATCTCACCTTCGATTTCCAGATTCGGTGCGCGTTCGCGAACGATTTCGAGGGCGCGACGCATTTTTGCCGCTGAGGGATCGTCGTGGCTGCCGAAGTTCGAGTGCGAAAGCAGGGCGATTTTCGGTTCGAAACCGAACAAGCGCAGGCGAATGGCCGCCTGCAGGGTCGCTTCGGCAATCTGCTCGGCATCCGGATCGAGTTTGACGTGCGTGTCGAGGAAGAAAAAAACGCCACTGTTGTTGATCACGCCGGTCATTGCAGAGGGCGCGTGCACATCGGCATCGAGCGGCAGGATGTCCTGGATGTAGCGCAGCTTCTTGTGATAACGGCCGATCAGTCCGGTCAGCAGGGCATCGGCTTCACCACGATGCACCATCAAGGCCGCGATCACGGTCGAGCGAGAGCGCACGATCGCCTTGGCACCATCCGGGGTCACGCCACGCCGCTCAAGCAGACTGTGGTAGAGCATCCAGTAGTCCTTGAAGCGCGGATCGTTCTCGATGTTGCAGATCTCGAAATGTTCACCCGCCTTGATGCGCAGGCTCAAGCGCTCGATGCGTGACTCGATGACCGCTGGACGGCCGATCAGAATCGGCCAGGCCAGGTGTTCGTCAGCGATGTGTTGTACCGCGCGCAACACGGTTTCCTCTTCACCTTCGGCGTAGACCACACGTTTGAGATCGGCACGGGCGCGATCAAAAACCGGCTTCATGACCAGACCGGTGCGGAATACGAATGTGTTGAGGCGTTCGCGATACGCTTCGATATCCTCGATCGGTCGCGTTGCTACGCCTGATTCCATCGCAGCCACCGCTACCGCCGAGGACAGCTCAACCAGAAGGCGCGGATCAAACGGTTGCGGAATCAGGTATTCAGGGCCGAATGAACGGGTCTGGCCGCCATAGGCGCGCACGGCGACATCGGACATCTCGCGGCGCGCCAGGTCGGCGATCGCCTTGACGCAGGCGATCTTCATCGCCTCGTTGATCACCGTGGCGCCGACATCGAGGGCACCGCGGAACAGATACGGAAAACACAGCGCGTTGTTGACCTGGTTCGGGTAGTCCGAACGGCCAGTGCCGACGATTGCGTTGGGACGAACTTCCCAGACCAGTTCGGGAAGAATTTCGGGTGTCGGATTGGCCAGCGCGAAGATGACCGGGCGCTCGCTCATGCGCGAGACCATTTCCTTGGTCAGTACGCCGGGGGCGGACAGACCGATGAAAATGTCGGCGCCGTCGACGATGTCACCCAGCGTGCGTGCCTCGGTCTCGCGCGCGTAACGCTGCTTGTTTTCGTCGAGATCGGTGCGCCCGGTATGAATCACGCCGCCACGGTCGGCCACCCAGATGTTTTCCTTCGGCACGCCGAGGTGCACGAGCATGTCCATGCACGAGATGCCCGCCGCACCGGCGCCGGTATGCACGATCTTGACCTCGTCGGGCTTCTTGCCGATCACGGCCAGCGCGTTGTAGAACGCCGCACCGAGAATGATCGCAGTGCCGTGCTGATCGTCGTGAAACACCGGGATGTTCATGCGCTCGCGTAACTTGCGTTCGACGATGAAGCACTCCGGCGCCTTGATGTCCTCAAGATTGATGCCGCCGAACGTTGGTTCGAGACTGGCGATGATGTCGATCAGTTTATCCGGATCGGATTCGTTGATCTCGATATCGAACTCATCAATGCCGGCGAACTTCTGGAAAAGCATGCCCTTGCCTTCCATCACCGGCTTCGCCGCGAGCGGGCCGATATTGCCAAGCCCAAGGACGGCAGTGCCATTCGTGATCACCGCGACCAGATTGCCGCGTGAGGTCATTTCTGCGGCCGTCTTCGGGTCGCGGACGATCTCCTCGCAGGCAAAGGCGACGCCAGGCGAGTAGGCCAGCGACAGCTCACGCTGGGTCACCACGGACTTGGTCGGCACGACCTTGATCTTGCCGGCCGGCGCACGCCGGTGATACTCGAGTGCGGCTTGCTTGAGGAGTTCGATATCGCTGGACATGGCGCGGACTGATGCCTCCGATGTGGCGCTATTGCTGGGTTTTTGACTATATCACGCAGCCGTGGATGCGCCTTGGTGCATCCACTACAGCCGACTACGCGTGATCAGGTCACCTACAGCGAAAGCACAATGTCTTCGGCTTCAACCCGGTCCAGCCGGATGCGATTGGCGAACAGCGAAAAGGCGAGCATCGCGGCGAGACCGTTGGCGTGGCGAATCCAGCGCGGCATCCAGTTCGGCGCGGCGATATAGCCTGAATCGAACTCGCTTTCGAGGGCCACGACATCGTGCAGACTCATCTTGCCGGCGAACAGGTTTCGGCAAAGATTCAATTTGCGATTCTTCAATGCCCAACGGAAAAAGGTGTGCACCGAGAGTAGACCGTGGAGGTAGACGCTGTCCTTGGTGAACGCTGAGCCACCGTTGACCGGTGAGCCGCGGAACACGCGCTGGGCCGACGAGAAGCTGTCCGCCTCGGTTTGACCGGCATCAAGAAAATAGCGGAATACGTCGATGAAGTCGGCCCCATTGAGAGCCATGTCAATCGCGAGAATGCGCAAGCTGATGCGTTTGATGCGCTCGATATCGAGCGAGCCTGTCATCAGCTCGGCGAATACGGCGAGACCTTCCTGGGTGGCGGTGATGCGCGGAGAGCTGAGACCGAATGAGGCGAGGTTCGGCTGACGTCGGCCGTTCAATGCCGTAAGCGTGTGCACGTAAGCTTCGTGTTCAAGCAGCTGGGTGCGGTCGTATTCGGTGAAACAGGTCGCCGAGCGCAGGCGAATACGGGTCGCTCCGGCGGCAGCCTTGGAGATCAGCTGGTCGTCGACTTCGACGCGAACCGTGCCATTGCCGAAGAATGCATCGAGCTGGTTCTGCAGATCCTCGCGCAGCACGCCGGCCGGAATACAGTAGTCGGCTTCAGTCGTCAGCACTTCGCTGTCGAGCTCATTGGCAAGACTGATGAAGTGCTTGGCGGCGTCGACATTGCTGAGTTCGCTGCCAGGAACCCTTGAATCGGGCCGACCGTACAACTGAATCGAGTAATTCGTCAGCTCATGCGTTCCTGCAGCTTCGAGCAACTCGGTGGCCACGCGCCAGGATTGCGCGCTGCGTCGGATGTAATCGCCAACGGGGTGCCCGGGATCGGCCGCATCATGGATCGAAATGACGGCTTCGCGTTGCGCTGAGTAATCAGGTGGCGAATAGACAATCACTGGGAGTTGCGGATTGCCACGTCGCCAGGATTCGAGAAATGCAGTTTGTGCGGCAGCCGGCCAGCTGATCGAGCCGAGTATGCGAATGCCACGTACGGCGGCGACGAGGCGCGCATCGAGGATGGAATGGGTTTCTAGACTGTCGTTGGTCTTGCTCATGGCAGTCGCGAATATATCCCGAATGCGATGGCGTCGTTGGCCCGCATCGCCTCGCACAGTCTGACATCAGGGATCCAGCCTCAATGCCTGCCGTATTTCTCGTCGAGTCGCTTGCCAAGCGCCTTGGTCAGCACACGCGTTTCGCTCCTGCGACGCAGTTGGGCTTCCAAGCTGTCGGCGGCGGCAGCCAGTTCGCCGCGAAGCTTCAGATAATTGTGCCAGCGATTGCCATCGAGGCGACCGTCGTCAAGGGCGGCGCGCACCGTACAGCCCGGCTCACTGAGATGGCTGCAATCGCCGAAGCGACAGCTTTGCGCAAGCTCATCGATGTCGCCAAATTGATCGCCATCGAGCGTTTCTTCGCCGGTCAACTTGATCTCGCGCATGCCGGGGGTGTCGATCAGGCAGCCGCCGCTCGGTAGCTGGATCAGGGCGCGATACGTTGTTGTATGGCGCCCTCGACTGTCGGTTTCGCGTACGGCTGCCGTGGCTTGGCGGCTTTCACCGAGCAGACTGTTGGTCAGGGTCGACTTGCCGACACCGGAGGATCCGACCAGCACGGTCGATGTGCCAGGACCGAAATAGCCGAGCAAGGTCGCGACACTTTCGCTCGATTTCGCATTGATCGCGTGAATGTCGGTATTGATTGAGACGTGCTTGCGCATCTCGGCGATCGACGCCTCGATGTCTTGCGCGGTATCGGCCTTGGTCAGCACGACCACTGCTTTGGCGCCGCTGCCTTCGACCAGCATCAGATAGCGTTCGACCCGGGCCGGGTTGAAATCGCCATCGAGGCCGGTGATGACCATGACGGTGTCGATATTGGTCGCGATCAATTGACGTTGGTGGCGCTCGCCGGCGGCTGCACGTGCCAGCACCGAACGTCGTGGCAGGACCTCTTCGATCAATGGCGGTTTGGTCGAGGTGATGCGGACGAAGTCGCCAACCGCCGGGCGCACGGTCGGATCGATTCCGGGTTTGAGAAAGCGCGGCGCGGGCTGCGCATTGAAGGCATGCTCGCCATCGTGCAATTCATAGCCGGCACGATGCTGGGCAATGACGCGGGCAACACGAGTATCGCTGGAGTCGGGCGCTGAGGCGGGAAGCTCGCCGCGCCAGCCGACAAGGGCAAGCAGGGATTCGGGACTATCGGTCATCGCCGGATTCTACCGGCGAACGGCCGAGTTGGGGATTCCGGGCGCGAATGGGCGATGCATTAACCGCCGCCGTTGACGACCTTGCTGTTGGCCACTGCGACGGCGCGTGCTTGGGCAACGCGCGAGTCGGCGTCGTTCTTGAGGACCTCGACCAAGCCACCCTCGTTGAGTGCCGCCTGACCGGTTACGACGACTTCGGCACCGGCGTCGAGTCCGTCCAGAACCTGGACGTTCGAGCCGCTGTCATAGCCGGTGCGGATCGGCTGACGATGGGCCTTGCCATCTTCGATCACATAGGCCATTTCAGCATCACGATTGCCAAGTACCGCTGCCTTTGGCATCAGCACTGCGTTGGCCAGATGCAGGAAGGCGATATCCATGCGCGTGAACAGCCCCGGGCGCAGGCTGCGGTCGCGGTTGTCGACTTTGACGGTCACCTTGACCGTGCCGCTATCGCGATCAACGATTGGTGCGACGCGATCGACCTTGGCATCGAAATGGCGGCTGCCGAGTGCGTCGACGGTGAAATTGACGATTTGACCGGCGGCAATCGCCATCGCGTCACGCTCGGGTACGCGCAGCTCGGCACGCAGTTCGACAAAATTGGCCATGTCAAAAACCGCCGCATTGACTGCGAGCAGCTGTCCCTGCTTGATCCAGCGACGCGTGATGACGCCATCGAACGGCGCACGGATCTCGCTTTTGTCGACGACCACGCGCGCCAGATTGACCTCGGCGCGACGCACCGCGAAATCGGCTTCGGTCTGATCCTGCGTATTCGCGGCGATCAATTTGCGCGCGACCAGCTTTTCGCCGCGCTCGACATCGTTGCGGCGGCGCTGCAGATCAGCCTCGGCCTCACGCAACTGCAGGCGACTGTGCGCCGCATCAATGCGCGCGAGCAATTGTCCCTGCTTGACCTGATCACCTTCCTCGACCAGCAGTTGCATGACTGTGCCGGGTACTTCGCTGATCAACTTGGCTTCGTGTTCGGCCTGCAGGGTTGCCGTGGCGGCGTAGCGGGCAGTCAACTCACCCTGCACTACACGTGCGGTCTCTACCGGTTGACCCTCCTTGGTTTCCCCTTTTTTGGCGACGGCGTCTTTCGACGCGGCACCGCCCGAGCAGCCGGCGAGGGCGACGATGAAGGCAAGGGAAAGTGGGAGAAACGTGTTCAGGCGGGACATGGTCGTTGCCGTGTTGTGAGAGTAGTGTTGTAGGTAACTATAACACCATGTCTCATTCTGTCAATGCGTGATCAGTGGAATGATGATGGTGCAATGCCGCATCCGCATCTGCCGAAGGTATCGGTGGCGCAGTTGTGTGTCGGCTGCAACATGAGATGCATGGACACCGGCAAAGGTTGCGTGGCAACGGCAACCCGACTTGTGTGCAGCGCACCAAAGGTGTTGCTAAGATGCCTGAACGCCTTTGTCTTGCTCATCCGCCATGCCACAGCAACCCGTTCATACCAGCTCCCGACTGAGCGAAGTCCGCTACGAAATCCGCGGCGCGCTCAGTCATCGCGCACGCGATCTCGAAGCCGAAGGCCGCGACATCATTCGGCTGAACATCGGCAATCCCGGCGCATTTGGATTCCAGACACCGGCGCATATCCGCGAGGCGGTGGCCGAGGCTCTGCCGCGCAGCGAAGCGTATTGCCAGCAGCAAGGCCTGCCGCTTGCGCGCGAAGCGATCGCCGCCCAGCAGCGCAGCCGCGGATCGCATACCGTCAATGCCGAAAGAGTATTCATCGGCAATGGCGTTAGCGAATTGATCGATCTGAGCTTGCGTGCGTTGCTCGATGCCGGGGATGAGGTGTTGATCCCCGCACCCGACTATCCGCTATGGACGGCTGCGACGATCCTCAATGGAGGCAAGGCTGTTCACTACCCATGCCCGGCGCATCGCGCGCACTTGCCTGATGTCGACGAAATGGACGCGCTGATCACGCCACGCACGCGTGCCATCGTGTTGATCAATCCAAACAATCCCACCGGCGCCAATTATCCACGTGAATTGCTTTCTGCCATTGTTGCCTTGGCCGAGCGTCATCGCCTGGTTCTGATGGCCGACGAAATCTACGACGGTATCCTCTATGACGATGCCGTTTTCCAGCCGCTGGCAACGCTTGCCGGCGACTTGCCATGTCTGAGCTATGGCGGCCTCAGCAAGGTTCACCGTGCCTGTGGCTACCGCGCCGGTTGGTTTACTGTGTCCGGCAAGGCAGCAGGCATCAGTGACATGCTGCATGCGTTTGATCTGCTCGCGGCACTGCGTCTTTGCGGCAATGTGCCGGGGCAATGGGCGATCGAGCCGGCCTTGCAAGGCCCGCAAACAATCAGCGAGTTGACTCGGCCTGGCGGCCGTCTGCACGAATCGCGCCGTGCGGTAATGCATGCCGTTGCGAAAAGTGAATTCCTCGAGGTTGTCGCCCCGGCTGGAGCGTTGTATGCCTTTCCGGGTATCAAGAAAGGGGCATTGTCGGGTTTCGATGATGAAGCATTCGCGCTGCATCTGCTCGAAAGCGAGGATGTCTTGATCGTTCCGGGTTCGAGTTTCAATGTGGATTACCGCAACCACTTCCGCATCACCTTGCTGCCCGAAGCGGACGTGATCGCTGATGTATTTCTGCGCATTGAGCGCGCCCTTGCGCGAACTGCAGAGCGTTCGACGCGTTCTCTTCAAGTCGCCTGACCTCGATTCATCTGCAATGCAAAATATCGATGACCGCCGCGCGTCAGATTTCCTCGCACTTGGCGATTCGTACACGATCGGTGAAGGGGTTGAGAATTCGCAGCGATGGCCGGTGCAACTGGTGACACGCTTGCGCGAGCTGGGCGTAGAGATCGATGACGTCGATATCGTCGCCACCACCGGCTGGACCACGGACGAGTTGCAACACGCGATCAATTCACGCGAGTTCTCGCCGCCCTACGCGTTGGTCAGCCTGTTGATCGGCGTCAACAATCAGTATCGCGGACGCGATTTGGGCAACTACGCGGATGAGTTCGCCGACTTGTTCGATTTTGCGCTGGCCATGACCGGCAACGACGCAGGCAAGCTGGTCGTTGTGTCGATTCCGGATTGGGGAGTCACTCCATTTGCACTCGAAAAAGGCGTCGATTCAGCCAGGATCTCTGTGCAGATCGATCAGTTCAACGCGATAGCGCGCGCGCACTCCGAAGCGCGTGGCGCTCATTGGATTGATGTGACTGCCATCTCGCGCGGCCTCGCAAGGGATTGGCTAGCTGAGGACGGCCTGCATCCATCGGCCGAGCAATACGCGTGCTGGGTCGAAGCGATTCTGCCGAGCGCAAGCGCAATTATCGAGGCGCCAGCACAAGGCCGGTCGTAACTGACCGACCCTGTATGAGCGAGGCGATCAGCCGCCTGCCAATTCAAATACGAGAATCGTGACGGTAGCCGTGGCAGTGCCGCCGTGACCATCCGAGATCGTATACGTGAACGTATCAATGCCTGAATAGCCATGGATCGACTGATAATGGATCGTGTTGTCCGGATTGATCGTGAGTGCGGCGTTGCCCAGGCCCGTATGTTCAACCGAGATCACCGTCAGCGCGTCTCCGTCCGGATCGCTGTCGTTGGCCAGTACGTCGATATCGGTGTCGTAGCCCTTGAGCACGTTGTCGGCATCATCCACCGCGACGGGCGCCTGGTTCGATTGGGAGGCGGGATTTACCGTCACTGCAACGGTCGCCGTCGCGCTGCCGCCGCGTCCGTCAATGATTGTGTAGGTAAAGCTGTCGTTGCCGGAGTAGCCCGCCATCGGCATATAGGTGATGCCGCCCGCAGTGATGACCGCGCTGCCATGCGCGGGCGTCGATACGGCCGTGATCGTCAACGGATCGTTCTCCGGATCGCTGTCATTGGCGAGCACGTCGATCAAGGTGGCGAAGGCGTTGAAGTCGACCGTGATCGCATCATCGACCGCATTCGGGCCGACGTTGACATACTCGCGCGGCCCGAGCGTTGTGGTCGTGGCGGATTCCTCGAAGCGATAGACGTCGACGGTGCGTTTGTGTTCCGCCGGATTGCGCAAGGCGCGCTCGATCCAAGCCGGATTGGCCTTGACCGGCTCGCGTACCCATTCGACCTTGTCCGGCAATGCGGCCGGTGTTTGCGCGGGAACCGTGGTTTCTTCGATGGTCAGGAACTCGACATCGACGCGACGGTTCTTCTGGCGGTTTTCCGCCGTGTCGTTCGGGTGACTTGGATTGAGCTCACCATCGCCACGTGTATCTATCTGATCGGCGGGAATGCCACGACTGACCAGGTGCGCCTTGGCGCTCGCCGCACGGCGCTCGGACAAGCGTTGGTTGTAGCCTTCCGGACCAACCGAATCGGTGTGGCCCACCACGCTGACACGACTAACTCGTGATTCCGACTTGAGCTTGTCGACCAAGGCATCCAAAGATGCGATGGCATCGGCGTTCAACTGATCATGATCGAACTGGAAGAACGCATCGCCATCGAGGCGAACATCGTTGCGCACGACCTGCACTTCAGACGCGGTTGCGGCTGCCGCTGTGACTGGAGTCTTTACTTCGACCATGCGGAAGGGTTCACGCGCACGGAAGTTGTTGCCGAAGTCATAACGCAGCAACAGCCAGCCGCGCGTATCGGATTTGTCGAACTCGAAATCGCCTGACTTGCGCGCGTATTCCCCCTGCACGGAGACGCTGAACGGGCTATTTCGAAACAGCTTGTCGATGCCGAGCGAAACCGTGGTCTGATCCGAGCTGAACTTGCCTTTCTCGTAGTCGAGACCGGCGCGCACGCGCATCAGCGGCTCGTCGAAATACGAACCAAAGCGCAAGCCGAGTCCGTTTTCGTAAGGATGCTCAAAACCCCTGATCAAGGTATCGATGGTTTGCGTCTGCGTGTAGTTGCCAAGCGCGTCACTGCCACTCAAGGTTGTCGTGTTGCTGATCAAACGCGAATCAACCAGGCGCGCACCAGACGTCGCGTGGCTCACATAGCCGCTGAA
>JBDSPX010000018.1:0-15201 GCA_039930065.1 Dokdonella sp. | reverse complement strand
GAGAAACCTTGGATCAGGGATCCTCGAAGGATGTTCCTCGCAAGCCTCGCGACCAAGCGAGCGCAACGTACCCAAGTGTCTGTGGGCCGATGGGATTGGCACTGATCCGTCGCGGCCCGATGGGCACGTGGGTTGCTCAGCGTTAAACTGCACAGAGACCAGAGGGCGACCATGAATTTCGACGATCCCGCCACTACCGCGAGTCAGCTCAGCATGCTCAAGAGCGAGCATCGGGAGCTCGATGCGACGATCGCGCGATTGGTCATCGACCCCGGCAATGACGAGCTCGAATTGAAGCGCCTGAAGAAGCGCAAACTGCACCTGAAGGACTCGATCGCGATGCTCGAAAGTCGCCTGATTCCCGATCTCGATGCCTGAGTCGGCTAAGCGGCCTCGTCGGATTTCTCGTTGGTTTCGGCATTGGCGGTTCCCGGCATTTCGCCAGTCAGCTTGAGGATGCCGTGGCGGATGTCGCGACTCAGAATCAGCTTCGATTCCTTGACCAATTCCTCGAGACCGAGATCGAAGTCGAGTTTGTTTTCCGCATTGGCCCAGATCACGCGACGTTCGCGCAGCTTCTGGATGAAGCCACGGAACAATGACTTGTCGAAGAATTCCGGCGCATTGAGCTCATGCAGCAGCGACAGGCGCTGCGCAGTCAGCGTGCATAGATTCTCCAGCTCGGCGGCGGACAACGTGTTGCGACCATTGCTGACCAGCAGAGCCAGGGTGATGTAATAGCGCTCAACGGCTTGCAGCAAGCTGTGCGACATCGCGCGCAAGCGGAAAGCATTGTCACTCTGGCCGGGCGCGCGTTCAATGACACGGCCATCGCTGTCGCTTTCGAGCAGTCCGCGCGCGACAAGAAAATCGAGCGACGCGCGCAGACGATCGCTGAACTCCTCTTCACTCCATGGCAGGAACCACTCAGCCTGGATAAACGGATAGATAAGCCGACCAAGACGCAGCACGCTTGATCGGCTCATGCGCCGGTTGTTGAGGAAACAACACGCGATCCACGCAACAGCCACAAAAACGTGCTGAACGTTATTGCGGAAGTATGAGAGCAGTACGGCGTTGTCGCCCTCGGTCATCAACACATCGCCGAGTGGATGGCTGACACGCTTGATCCACTGCATCGATTCTCCGTACGCGATGATCTCGGCCGGTGATTTTTCGGTCACCGTCACGCGATCACCGAAGGGCAGGCTGGTCAGCAAATCCTTGTAAAGATCGAGTTGGGCAAGCAGATCCGCTTCGGCGATCGCATGCTTGGGCATCGCCAGCAGGGCCAAGGCAAGCAAGTTGATCGGATTGATGTCAACGGCGCGGTTGATATTCGACTGGATTCGATCAGCCAAGGTGTCGACAGCTGCCGACAGCCATTCCGGCTTGGCATCGGGCTTCTCGATTGACGCACGCCAGCTCGGTGCGACCTCGTCGAGCAAGTCGCCGAGGTTGATTGGTTCTCCAAAATTTATCGTCACTTTGCCGTAGCGTTGGCGCAACACGCCGAATGCGCGGAACAGACCGATCAGCGACTCCTTTTCCTTGGGCTTGCCCGAAAGTTCGCCGATGTACGACTTGCCTTCCATGAGTTTTTCGTAGCCGAAATACACGGGCTGAAAAAGCACCGGCCGGCGCGATTCGCGAAGAAAGCTGCGCAGGGTCATCGCGAGCATGCCGCTGCGGGGCGTCAGCAGGCGCCCGGTTCGTGAGCGACCGCCTTCGATGAAGTACTCCAGCGCCACGCCGCGCGCAAACAATTGACTGACGTATTCGGTGAACACGGCCGAATAGAGCGCGTTCGACTTGAAGCTGCGGCGCAGAAAGAACGCGCCGCCACGACGCAGGATTGCACCAAGGCCTGGCAGGTTCAGGTTGACACCGGCGGCGATGTGCGGCGGAACGAGACCATTCTGGTACAGCGAATAACTCAGAAGCAGATAGTCGACATGGCTGCGGTGGCAGGGCACGTAAATCACTTCATGGCCTGGAGCGATCGTGCGCAGCTTTTCGAAGTGGTGCATGACCACGCCGTCGTAAAGCTTGTTCCACAGCGCGATCAGCATGAATGAAATCGAGCGCACGACCGTATGCGAATAGTCCGCAGCAATTTCCAACGCGTAACTGCGCGCACGACGTCGCACTTGTTCAATTTTTGCGTTTTCCTTGGCGGCTACCGTCTCGATCGACTGACGCACCGCATCCGCGTTGACTACCGCGTCAACCACGGTGCGTTTGTGCGATAGATCGGCACCGATGATGGTGGTCCGGGTCAAGCGAAAATGCACACGCAACACTCGCGAAAGCTTGCGCACGCTGCGTTCAAGGGCGACGCCCTCCTGCTCGCTCAGCGTCTTGCGCAGGGAAACGGGCGCGGAGAACTGGACGATGGTGTCGCGGCCGTTGAGCAGGATCGCGAGCAGGCGCCGGAAACGACCGACCACCACCCAGTTTTCGGCAAACAGCACACGGAACCAGCCCGACTGTCGATCCGGCGCGCGGCCGACAAAAATGGAAACCGGCACCAGCCGGATATCATCCTGGCGACCGTCATTGATCATTTCGGCGAGCTGGCTGAGCGTTTCCGAGCGTGATGGATGGCTGCGCGCACGAAACAGGCTCGGGCGAGGGGTCAGCGCTATGATCGCGCGCGTGCGCTTGATCGGCAGCCGACTGGCGGCTTCGTACGGTGATGGCAAATTTGCCTCGTGGCAAGCTTGCTCAAGGATCAAGCTGTCCGAAAGGCCGTACCGCTCGACGACATAGACGGTTGGCACATCGTCTTCAGCAAGCAATTCGCGCGGCTCGCGCGGCTCACGACGGATACGAATCCACGGCCGCAGCAGCGCGCTGAAGATGTTCAGCCAGAACGGCGCGCGCACCGCGGGATCAGCCGCGCGATGGAGAGGGAGATTTTGCTGCATGACATTTCCCGCCTGCCGTCAAAGTTGACGGCAGCACGGATCATCCTTGGCTCGCAGCCGGTTCGGAGGTCGTTGGCGTCTGCTCTGCCTTGCGTGCCTTGAGTTTGTCGATGGTGTCCTTGCTGTACCAGTGACCATCGAGGCGAACCATTTCGGTGGTTGATTCCAGCGGAGTACCCAGCAAGGTGTAGCTGATCTTCACCACAGCGTCGTCGCCCGTACTCGAAACCAATTGAGTGGTCACTGAATCAAGCGCCTGATTGATCGAAAAACCATACACATCGAGAACCTTTTTGAGTCCGTCGAAACCGACCTGCAGCTTTGGCGCGGATTCCTCAAAACTCAGGCTGCGCGCTTCGTCAAGGCTCTTGAGATTCAATTTACGCGCGGTCTCGGTGACGACGCCCAGGGTCTTCTTGACCAGGTCTGGATCGGTGAAGCGGGTTTTCTCGACCCAACTTGCGATCGCCTCGATGATGTTTGAGGCCTGTTCCTTCTCGTTGGCAGAAAGCTCCTGGCTCTGCTGGACCAAGCCTTTCATGTAGCCGCGCCCCATCGCCACGAGGGTCGGAATCTGCTGCTGATACTGTGCGTCGAACTGGCGAATCTCCGGCTCGATCTCCTTGTAGATATTTTCGACCGCATCGTCGGCGGTAAGCTTGGCCATGGTCTCTGCGAAGCGCGTTTTTGCAGCGGCATCGGCCGGCGTTGCATCAACCTTGGTGACCCAGTCGGCTTTCATGCGGACGAATTCCGCGGGTGGCAACAGCAGTTCGACCAAGCCAGCGACATCACTTTCGCGCGCCAGGGCAACCGAACGCTGGATCGTTTGCTCAGGTCCGCTGACGCCAGCACTGGCGACGCTCGTGTCGTCCTTGTTGCACGCACTTGCGGCGATTGCCAGCATTGCGACGAAGGTGGCGCGGGCTAACGTCTTGACCATGAAGATTCCGGAATTGAGGCAGGCGCGCACTCTATCAGCCCAAAAGGTCCCGGTCAGCCGGGTATCGTGATGGCTCGACCGTTGCTCGTGGAAACCCGAAGCGACGATTCCCTCTCTGGCTTGCCTCGGTCTGTCACCAAACCCGCTTCGGGTGACGCCCCGCGGACGCGTCTAACCGCTTTGTTAACGCCGAATTGGCTTGCCTGCGCTGGTTGTGCTCTCTAAACTGTCGCGTTCTCTGCAGCTCCTTCCGGATTTAAGTCAACCCATGTTCAAAGGTTTGCGCGGTCTCTTCTCGAATGACCTGTCGATCGATCTCGGCACGGCCAATACCCTGATTTATGTTCGTGGCCAGGGCATTGTCCTCAACGAGCCTTCGGTCGTCGCCATCCGCCAGGATCGCGGGCCCGGCGGCCCCAGAAGTATTGCCGCGGTTGGATCGGACGCGAAAAAAATGCTCGGTCGCACGCCGGGCAATATCGTCACCGTGCGTCCACTCAAGGATGGCGTCATCGCGGATTTCTCGATGACCGAGGAAATGCTCAAGCAGTTCATTCGCAAGGTGCATCGTTCGCGCATGTTCCGTCCAAGTCCGCGCGTGCTGGTTTGCGTGCCTTGCGGTTCGACCCAGGTCGAGCGCCGTGCGATCAAGGAATCCGCCGAGAGTGCCGGAGCACGTGATGTGTTTCTGGTCGAGGAGCCGATGGCTGCGGCGATCGGTGCCGGCATTCCAGTCGGCGAAGCGCGTGGCTCGATGGTGCTCGATATCGGCGGGGGCACATCCGAAGTCGCGGTGATTTCGCTCAATGGCATCGTTTACTCGCAGTCGGTGCGCATCGGTGGCGACCGCTTCGATGAGGCGATCATCAATTACGTACGCCGCAATCACGGCACCCTGATCGGCGAAGCAACGGCCGAACGCATCAAGATGGAAGTGGGCTGCGCATTTCCGCAATCGGAAGTTCGCGAGATCGAAGTATCAGGGCGCAACCTCGCCGAAGGCGTGCCGCGCATGTTCACGGTCAATTCCAATGAGATCCTCGAAGCCTTGCATGAGCCGCTTTCCGGCATCGTCAGTGCCGTGCGCAGCGCGCTTGAACAAACGCCGCCCGAATTGTGTTCGGATGTCGCCGAACGCGGCATCGTGTTGACCGGCGGCGGCGCACTGCTGCGTGATCTCGATCGTCTGTTGTCGGAAGAAACCGGCCTGCATGTGCATGTTGCCGACGAACCACTGACCTGTGTTGCCCGTGGTGGCGGACGCGCTCTCGAGCTGGTGGATCAGCACGGTGGTGACTTCTTCGCGCACGAGTGAGTCATGTGATCCGATCACATGCCGCTTGCAAATCCTGACAAGGTATCGCTGTTTTCCGAGGGCGCGGTCAGTACTGCGCGCCTGATTGCCTACCTGACCCTCGCGATGATTGTCATGGTGATTGATCACCGTGGCGGCTATCTCGGACGATTGCGCGAGTTCTCGTCCGCACTCGTCGAGCCAATCTATCGGGTCGCCGCCTTGCCTTCCGATGTGGCACGCGCAGGCCGTCTTGCGGTGGCGACGCAAAGTCATCTGGTTGATGAGAACCAGGAGCTCCGTGAAGCGTTGTTGCTCGCCCAGGTGCGACTCAACCGGATGTCGGCGCTCACTGCGCAAAATGACAGGTTGAAAAAACTTCTTGATGTACAAAAGAAGTTGGGACTTGGCGTGCGCCTCGCGCGCCTGATCGACATCGATCTCGATCCGTTTCGCCACCGCATCATGCTCGATGCCGGCAGCGCGCAGTCAATCAAGGTGGGGCAACCCGTGCTCGACGCGTTCGGGGTGATGGGCCAGATCGTGGAAGTTCTGCCGAATACCTCGGTAGCCTTGTTGATTACCGATCCGACCCATGCAATTCCGGTCATCGTGAAGCGCACGGGCTTGCGCACGATCGCTTACGGAACCGGATCGATCGACCGCCTGCAATTGCCGAATATCCCGATCAGCGCGGATATCAAGGTCGGCGATTCGCTAATGACGTCGGGGCTAGGTGGGCGTTTTCCTGCAGGTTTCCCGGTCGGTGAGATCCTCGAAATCAGCAACGATGAAAGCGGCATGTTCGCCGCCGCGATGGCCAAGCCGGCCGCCGCACTGGATCGCAGCGGCGAGGTGCTCCTGTTGCAGGATATGCCTGAGCCAATGGGCCCGCCGGTACCGGATACCGTTGGCAATCCGTTTGATCCGTTCGCAGCGCCCGTCAAGCCGGAGTCGACGCCATGAACCGCCGGCGTGCCCAGAGCCTGATCTTCATTGGTAGCCTCGTGCTGGCCTTTCTCCTGCAACTGACCCCGTTGCCGCAATCGATGCTGCCATTCAAGCCGTACTGGATCGCCCTGGTGCTGATCTACTGGGCGATCGAGTCGCCCGACCGGGTTGGACTCGGATTTGCTTTCATGATCGGGCTTTGCGGTGACGTGCTGACCGGGCAGTTGCTCGGTGAGCAGGCGCTGCGCCTAATCGTGCTGGCCTTCATCGTGCTGCGTTTCCGTTCACGATTGCGCTTCTTTCCTATGAGCCAACAGGCACTGGCCGTGCTCGGCCTGCTGCTTAACGATCGCATTGTCGTGATCATGGTGCGCGGCTTTTCGGGTGATCCGATCCCGGCAATCGGCTTCTGGATTGCTCCATTCATCGGCATGCTGGCGTGGCCATTTGTGTTTTTGCTGCTCGATGACCTTCGCGCGCGCTTGCGTGCCAACGAGTCATGAGATTTGGGCCGATCAAGGATGGTCGCCAGGAAGCGGCGATGTTTTTACGCCGCGCCGTTGCCGGCTTCCTTGTTATTTTTCTCGCTCTTGTCGTTTTAGGATTCCGCTTCTGGTTCCTGCAGGTCCAGCAACACGAGGAATACCAGGCGCGCTCCGACGCCAACCGTATCCTGACGCGACCGCTGGCACCTGCGCGCGGCCTGATCTACGACCGCAACGGTGTCTTGCTGGCGGAGAACGTCGCTGCTTTTCGACTCGAAGTGATCCCCGAACAGGTCGGCGATATGCAAGCCTTGTTGCAAGGGCTCAGCGACACCATGGGCGTCAGCGAAGATGATGCCGAGCGCTTCAAGGCCTTGGTCAAATCCAAGCGTTCATACCAGAGCGTGCCTTTGCGGCTCAAACTCAGCGAGGAGGATATCGCGCTGTTTGCGGTCAATCGTTGGCGCTTCCCGGGCGTGGACGTGGTCCCCTATCTGACCCGGTTCTATCCCAAGGGTGCGGAGTTTGGCCATCTGGTCGGCTACGTCGGGCGAATCGATGTGGCCGACATGCAGCGACTGGACGCGTCCCGCTACGCGGGTACGACGCATGCCGGCAAGACCGGAATCGAGCGATCCTACGAGGACATCCTGCATGGCGAACCAGGCTACGAACTCGTTGAGGTGAATGCCGATCGTCGTCCGCTGCGGGTGATCGAGCGCGTCGCACCGACGCCCGGCAAGAATCTCTATCTGACGGTTGATTCGCGCATTCAGGAAGCCGGTGAGGAAGCCTTCACTGATCGCGCAGGTGCCTCGGTCGCGATCGATCCGCGCAACGGCGAAGTCCTCGCCATGATCAGTGTGCCGAGCTTCGATCCGAACCTGTTCGTCAATGGCATCAGCCAGGTCGATTACGATGCGCTGCTCAAGGCGCCCGACAAACCGTTGTTGAATCGGGCCCTGCGCGGGGCCTACGTGCCGGGCTCGACGGTCAAGCCGTTTCTTGCTTCAGCCGGTCTTGAACTGGGTTTGCGCAAACCTTCCGACACGATCCTGTCGACAGGCGAGTTTTTCATTCCTGGACAAAAGCGCGGTTATCGCGATGTGCGCGCGGGCGGCCATGGTCGCGTAGACCTGGTGCAGTCGCTGGCGCAATCGGTCAACACGTATTACTACGCGCTGGCCCTCGATATGGGTATCGACCGGTTGACCGAGGCGCTGGCGCCATTTGGCTTCGGCAAGCCAACCGGAATTGACCTGGTTGGTGAGAGCGATGGCGTGTTGCCTTCGCGAGAATGGAAAAGAGCGCGAATGAATCAGGGCTGGTATCCCGGTGAAACCGTGATTGCAGGCATTGGTCAGGGATTCTGGGTGGTTACGCCGCTGCAGCTCGGGCATGCTGTGGCCATGTTGGCGGCCGGCGGTGTTTCGTACCGGCCGCATTTGCTGCGGGCGACCCAACAGGGTATCGGCGATGCGCCGATTCTGGCGCCGCCGGTTTCGCCGGGACCAACCTATTTTCATGATCCGTCCAATTTCGATGCGGTTCGTGAGGGAATGATCGCCGTCGTCAATGGTCCTACCGGAACCGCGCGCACGATGGGCATCGGGTTTCCCTACGTGATCGCGGGCAAGAGTGGGACAGCCGAGCGCTATTCGCGCACCAATGAGGTTTGGCAACATATTTCTCAAGTCGCCATCGAGCGTCACCAAGTGCTTTTTGAAGCGTTTACTCCGGCGGAAAGTCCACGCATCGCGGTCATTGTGGCGCTTGAAGCGGGCCATGGCGGGGGCCGCGACGCGGCGCCTATCGTGCGCAAGATGATGGATGCCTGGGTCATCGACGATTCGGCCCAGCACGCTGCAAAAGTCGTGACGCCGGAGGTCGCGCGCTGATGGATGGATTGTTCGGCCAGCTTCGATATCGCGTGCTTGCGATGCTGCGCCGACCGCGATTCGACGTGCCGCTGGCCGGCGCCTTGTTGCTGCTGGCCATCGTCGGCCTGGTAACCCAGTACAGCGCAAGCGATCTGGATCGGGACAAAGCCATTGCCCAAGGGGCTCGCCTTCTGCTGGGTGGCGTGCTCATGGCGCTGATCTCGAGAGTGCCGCCGTCCACATTGCGCAATTGGACGCCATGGCTATTCGCCGGCAGCGTGGTGTTGCTTATTCTGGTCGCGATGCATGGGGAGGGCCGCGGTGCGGATCGCTGGCTGGATTTGAGCATCGTCCGTTTCCAGCCGTCGGAATTGCTCAAGCTGACCATGCCGATGATGGTTGCCTGGTATTTGAACCAGCGTCCGATGCCACCTTCGTGGACCACGCTTGCGGTGATTGCTTTGCTCATTGCGATTCCGGCAGCGCTGATCGCCAAGCAGCCAGATCTCGGTACAGCCTTGTTGATCGTGGCCAGTGGCTTGTTTGCGGTTTTTCTGGCCGGCCTTGCGTGGTGGCGGATTGGTCTGATTCTCGGCAGCGTGATCGCTGCGGCGCCGGTCGCCTGGCATTTTCTGCACGAATATCAACGCAATCGTGTGCGCATGCTGCTCGATCCCGAATCCGATCCGCTCGGTCTTGGCTGGCACATCATCCAGTCAAAAATTGCAGTGGGCTCGGGCGGGCTGTGGGGCAAGGGTTGGCATCACGGCACGCAATCGCGGCTGGAATTCCTGCCAGAGCACACCACCGATTTCATCTTCTCGGTATTCGCCGAAGAGTGGGGCTTGATCGGCGTGTTGCTTTTGCTCGTGCTCTACCTGTTCATCATCGGTCGAAGCCTGTGGATCGCGGCGAACGCCAAGGACACCTACTCACGCTTGCTCGCCGGTGCGATCAGCATGGCGTTCTTCGTCTACGTGATCGTCAACGGCGGCATGATTACAGGCATTCTTCCCGTGGTCGGTGTGCCGCTTCCCCTGGTCAGCTATGGAGGGACCTCAGCGGTGTCCTTGCTCGCAGGTTTTGGCGTGCTGATGTCGATTCATGCGCATCGTCGGCGGGTGGCAGGGTGATCGCCCGACGCGATACAGTAGCGGCTACATCAAGAAGGTCGGCTCCGAATTGAAAAGACATTGCGGGATTGTGGTTGGCATGTTCCTGACCCTGGGAATTTTGCTCGCAGGGGCGGTCGACGAAGCCCATGCGAAATCAAAGGATGCAGAGGGCGCGACGCCAGCAAAGGTGGATCCCGAGTTCCTTGAGTTTGCCCGTGAGCTCAATCGCGATGGCGGCCTGGTCGAATCCGATGTGCTCGCGACCCTGGCCAAGGCGCAAGTTCAGCAAAGTATTCTCGACGCCATGTCGCGACCGGCCGAGGCCAAGCCGTGGAAGGATTATCGACCGATCTTTCTCACCGACAAACGACGCGACGATGGCATCGCGTTTTACCGCGCCAATCGTGAGCTGATCGAGCGCGCTGCCGAGGAGTTCGGAGTCGCTCCCGAGATCATCGTTGCGATCATCGGCGTTGAAACCAGTTATGGCGCCAACTACGGTCGCTACAAGGTGCTCGATGCCCTGGTTACCCTGACATTCCATTACCCGCCGCGAGCCAAATTCTTTCGCGGCGAACTGCGTCAGCTGTTCCTGCTCGGTGACATGCACATGGCCTATCCGATCGACGAGATGGTCGGTTCGTATGCTGGCGCTATGGGCTGGGGGCAATTCATCCCGACCAGTGTCGCCAATTTCGCCCGCGACTACGACGGCGACGGCCGCATTGATTTGTGGAATTCACTGCCCGACATCATCGGTAGCGTTGCCAACTATTTTTCCGTGCATGGTTGGGAAAAAGGCAAGCCCGTGGCGACGCTGGCAAAAACGCGTGCCGACGCGCGCCCACTCAGTCCTGACGGACTCGATCCGGTCTATCCGATCGAGCAACTGAAGAGCTGGGGTTATGCGCCCAGCGATGCAACCAGTCCCACAGAGTTGGCCACCCTGGTTCGTCTTGAAGGGCAGGATGGCACCGAAAACTGGCTGACCTTTCACAACTTCTACGTGATTTCACGATACAACCGAAGCCCACTCTATTCGATGGCCGTGTGGCAGTTGTCGCAGGAAATCGCGGCTGGCGTGGCTCGCACGACGCCGTGATGAAGGCGTTGGCGGCGATTGGGATCGTGATCCTGCTCGCAGGTTGCGCGGTACACAAGGCGAAACCGCCGCCTGCTCCGACACGGCCGGGAACGGCGCCTACGGCTGCGAATGTCCATGAAACGAGCCTGCCGCAATCACGCCGCTATCGCGATGCCAGCGACGGCGGACCCAAGGCGCCCGAGATCGATGTCAGCAAGCTCGTCGAGCCCACGCCCAAGGCAGAGCCGCGCGCACGCTACGGCAACAAATCGCCTTACAGCGTGCTTGGCAAGTCCTATTCCGTGATGTCGAACTCCCACAACTACGTCGAGCGCGGCACCGCTTCGTGGTACGGAAACAAGTTTCACGGCTATATGACGTCGAGTCTCGAGCCCTACGACATGTACCAATTCAGTGCCGCACACAAAACCTTGCCGCTGCCAAGCTACGCGCGCGTGACCAATCTCGAAAACGGAAAAAGTGTGGTAGTGCGAATCAATGATCGCGGCCCGTTTCACGAGAACCGTCTGATCGATCTGTCCTACGCCGCAGCCGTGCGCATCGGCGTATGGCCGAAGGGTACCGGTCAGGTCGAAGTGCGCGTGCTCGATGGGCCCGAAGCGGAACCGGCGCCGCGTGCCGATGTCTCAAGCAATTCATCCACTCATCGAGGCGATTCGCGGATTTTTGTTCAGCTTGGTGCGTTCGCCGAGCGCGACAATGCGCAGCGCATTCTTGAGCGGATGGAAAAAGCTGGGCTTGGGCATGCGGATATTGTCACCACGCGCATCAACAAGCGTGAAATTCATCGGGTGCGGATCGGCCCGCTGTCGTCGGTCGCAGCGGCGGATGCCTTGGTGGTGCGCATCGAAAAACTCGGTTTCGGCATGCCGCGCGTGGCCATCGAAGATTGAACCGGCGACAATGCCGGCTGTTCCAGGCGCATTGCGCCTCACCCAAGCTGTATGAGGAGTCTGTTTTGCCCTACAAGTTCGTGAGTGTCATTCTGGCCGCTGTGCTCGCAGCGTTTGTCGTCGAAGCATCCGCGCAGACGCCTGCAGCGCCCGTACCGAGGCCAATGCCGCAACCGGCTCCCGCCATTGCGACACCAACTCCACCACCACCGACGCTGGATGCCAAAAGCTGGGTGTTGATGGATTACGCAACCGGTCAGATCCTTCTCGATGGCAATGCCGATGAGCGCGTCGAGCCGGCGTCGATCACCAAGGTGATGACCTCGTATGTCGTATCCGCCGAACTTGCACACGGCAAGATCCATATGGAGGATCCAGTCCGGATCAGCGAAAACGCCTGGCGTTCGGGCGGTGCCGGAACCGACGGTTCAACCAGCTTCCTTGAGCTGAACAGCGAAGTTCCACTCAAACAATTGCTCTACGGCATGATCATCCAGTCGGGTAATGATGCGGCGATTGCCTTGGCTGAACACACAGCCGGATCGGAGGAAATGTTCGCCAATCTGATGAATCAATATGCCGCGCAACTCGGCATGACCGGCACGCATTATGTTGACGCCAGCGGTCTGCCCAATGAGAACCACTACACGACCGCGCACGACGTGGCGCTGCTGTCACAGGCCTTGGTCCGTGATTACCCGGAGGAATACGCGATCTACAAGGTCAAGGATTTCGAGTGGAACGGGATCAAGCAGCACAATCGAAATACCTTGCTGTGGCGCGATTCATCGGTTGACGGGATCAAGACCGGCCATACGAGTTCGGCGGGATATTGTCTGGCCACATCGGCCATACGCGCGGACCAGCGTCTGATCGCGGTGGTCATGGGTGCCAAGAGCGAAAAAGCTCGCGCCGATGCCAATCAAGAGTTGCTGAACTACGGATTTCGCTTCTTTGAATCACACAAACTTTATGACGTGACCGCGCCGCTGGCCACTCCGCCCCTTTGGAAAGGTGAAACGCCGACAGTTGCTCTTGGAGTGACTGAAAACGTGTCTATCTCCTTGCCGCGCGGGCGCTATGCCGACCTCAAGGCGAGCATGGATTTGCCATCACACCTGATTGCGCCGCTGCAGAAAGGTCAGAAAGTCGGCTCGCTTAAAGTCCAGCTTGATGGCAAGACCTTGATCGAGCGGCCGATCGTCGTGCTCGCCGATACGCCGGAAGGCGGCTTTTTCAAGCGTCTCTATGACGGCGTCATGCTGTGGTTTGAGAGCGATGAAAAATCGGTAGCCACCGAAGCGCCGGTAAAGGGCGGTTGAGCATGCGCAATATCGACGACATCGAACCGCAAAATCCCGATCAGGGCTTCCAGTTTCCGGGCGCTTTCGAGATTACCGCGCTCGGTCGCGCCGACGCCGATATGGAATCGCTGGTCCCGCAAATCATTCAAGGCCTCGGCATGACTGTGATCGCGGGCAGCTTGCGTTCCAAACCTTCCCGCGAAGGAAATTATCACTCGGTATCGGTGACCATCACCTGCCCGGATCGTGAGCGCTACGATGCCGTGCATGCCGCCTTGCGTGCGGATTCCGGCATTCGCTGGACCTTGTAGAAAGCTTCAATTGGGGCGGTGGAGTTTTCCCGGCAGGCTGCTTTCATTGGCGAATCCCGCATACCTTTCGATTGCCATCATTGGGCTTGACCCAACCGCACGGCAACCGAACGGTCGATACGTTTCTTTCGTTGCTGCCCGAGCTTGTGAATCGCAATTCGGTACCCACCTGTGCTGCCATGTCACGTCTTCTGACCGTTCGTCGCCTGGGTCGCCAACCGTATGTGCCGGTGCTCAATGCGATGCGCGCTTTTGTCGATCGTCGCGATGAAGCGACAACGGACGAACTCTGGCTGCTTGAGCATGAGCCTGTATTTACCCTGGGTCAGGCCGGCAAACCGGAGCATGTGTTGGCGGCGGGCGATATTCCGGTTATTCGCGTGGAACGTGGCGGCCAAGTGACCTACCACGGTCCAGGTCAGATCGTCGGTTATCCCTTGCTCGACCTGCGCCGACTCGGCATCGGCGTGCGCGAACTGGTCAATCGGATCGAGCAAGCCATCATCGATACGCTCGAACATTGGAACATCGTCGCGATGCGTCGAGCTGGGGCGCCTGGTGTGTATGTCGGCGACGCCAAGATCGGAGCGCTCGGTCTGCGTATTCGTCGCGGCGGCTCCTTTCATGGTCTTGCATTGAACGTCGGCATGGATCTGGAGCCTTTCCGGCGGATAAACCCTTGTGGTTATCAAGGTTTGCAGGTGACCCAAATGCTAGACTTGGGCGGTCCCGGTTCGCTTGTCGCGGTCGAGGATGTGCTTGTTGTCGAGCTGTCACGGCAGTTCGGATTCACGCCGCAGCCAGGAGCTGCGGAACTTCCCGTTTTCGCGGATGCCGCGGCCAGTCCTGCAGAATGAACGAACCGATCAAGATCATCCCGCTGACCGTTGTTGGCGAAAAGCAGCAGGGCGGCGACAAAATTGCCCGCAACCGCGCCGGTTTCGCTGATGCGCCCACCTTGCGCAAACCTGCCTGGATCCGCGTGCGCATCCCTCCGGGCAACGCTGTTGCGCTGTTGAAATCGAAGTTGCGCGAGAACAGCCTGGTCACCGTGTGTGAAGAGGCTTCGTGCCCGAACATCCACGAGTGCTTCAGCAAGGGCACCGCGACTTTCATGATTCTCGGCGAAGTCTGCACGCGACGCTGCTCGTTTTGCGATGTCGCGCATGGCCGTCCAAAGGCGCCCGATCCGCTCGAGCCAGCCAAGCTGGCAGGCACGATCCGCGATATGCGTCTTCGCTATGTCGTGATTACCTCGGTCGATCGCGATGATCTGCGCGATGGCGGCGCCGGTCACTTTGCCGCCTGTATCCGTGCCGTGCGCTTCGAGAATCCGGATATTCGCATCGAGATCCTGACCCCGGATTTTCGTGGCAAGGGCCGCATGGATCGCGCCCTGGAACTGCTTGCCGAGTATCCACCCGATGTGTTCAACCACAATATCGAGACGGTGCCGGATCTCTACCGGGAAGTCCGCCCTGGTGCCGATTACGCATGGTCGCTGCAATTGCTGAAACGCTTCAAGGAGCAGCATCCGACTATCCCGACCAAGTCCGGCATCATGCTTGGCCTCGGCGAAACCCTGGAGCAAGTTCAGCGCACGTTGAACGATTTGCGCGAGCATGCGGTCGATATGGTCACGATTGGTCAATATCTGCAGCCCACCGCACATCATCATCCGGTACTGCGCTACTGGTCACCGCAAGAGTTCAAGGCACTTGAAGAGTACGGCATGGCGCTCGGATTCGAGCATGTGGCATCGTGTCCGATGGTGCGTTCCTCGTACCACGCGGACGAAATGGCCCATGCCGCGGGATTCGTCAAAATCGCCTGACCATCACACCTCGCGTCACCGAGCATCATTGGAGAGTTTCATGCGTCGCATCCCCCTGACTTTCGCGCTGCTGGCTGTTTGCGGCATCGCTTTCGCCAAACCGGCTGCCGAGACCAGCACGCCGTTGGTTCTCAAGCCGACTACCGATCAGGCCGA
>JBDSPX010000017.1:0-2741 GCA_039930065.1 Dokdonella sp. | reverse complement strand
TCTCGGGCATCAGCGGTGTTGAATGGGATGCGGTCGAACTGCCAAGCCAGTTCATGGAAAACTTTGCCTGGAAGCGCGAAGGGCTTGACCTGATTGCGCGTCACTGGAAGACCGGTGAGCGTCTGCCCAATGCCTTGTTCGAACGCATGCAGGCGGCGCGCAACTTCCAGTCCGGCATGTTTCTCGTGCGCCAACTGGAATTTGCTCTTTTCGATTTCCGCATGCATCACGAGTTCGATCTGAAGCTCGGTGCGCGAACGATGGAGCTGCTCGACGAAGTACGCCGTGAAGTCGCGGTGTTGCTGCCACCCGCGTGGCATCGTTTCCCGCATGCGTTCACGCATATCTTCGCCGGTGGATATGGTGCCGGGTACTACAGCTATCTCTGGGCCGAGGTGCTTTCCGCCGATGCGTTCGAGCGCTTCGAACAGGAGGGCGTATTCAATCGCGAAGTCGGCAAGGCTTGGCGCGAAGCGATACTTGCAGTGGGCGGCTCGCGTCCGGCGCTGGAATCGTTTGTTGCATTCCGTGGTCGAGAGCCGAGCCCGGATGCCTTGTTGCGCAGCTACGGCGTCGCGGCCTGATATCAACGTAGTCGCCCGCGAGTGTCATGATGACGCTCGCGGGCCGTTGGTTGAAAGTGCTTTTCGTGTGAGCATGTATTTGGTACTTGACCGCATTGCGCAGAAGTCGAACTATCACATCCATGAGCGAAATCGAGAGCATTGACTTGAAAACCGACCGCCTGCGCCTGCGTGAGCTCGGACCCGAGGACGCTCCCTTCATGCTCGCCCTGCTCAATGACGAAGCCTTCGTGCGGAATATCGCGGATCGTGGTGTGCGAACAATCGAACAAGCACGCCAGTACATCATCGATGGCGCGATGGCCAGCTATCAAAAGCATGGGTTTGGCCTATGGGGAGTCGTGCCGCATGACCAGGCATCCTGTGTCGGCATATGCGGCTTGATCCGGCGCGAAACCCTCGATGACGTCGATATTGGCTATGCCTTCCTGCCCGAATGGCGTGGCCAGGGCTATGCGCTCGAGGCGGCACAGGCGTGCATGGATCTCGGGCGTGAGCGTTTTGGCCTGCGCCGAATTCTGGCCATCACCTCAATGGACAATCCCGCATCAGCCCGCTTGCTCGAAAAAATCGGTCTGCGGTTCGAGCGACTGATTCGCTTCAGCGAAGATGCCGAACAGCTGCGTCTATTTGCCTGGAGTGCGTGATCCCGGCGTACCGGATCTGGACAGGCTGCCAATGACAAACCAAACTCGCTGATTGGTGTTTAGGAGTGTTCCAGCGTGCCCATCCTTGGTATTGGCCTGCACGTCATCATCGCGATCCTGTTTGCCGTGCACGCGTTGCGTACGGATCAGGAACGTTGGTGGCTGCTGGTTCTGTTTGTCTTTCCGTTGTTCGGCAGTGTGATCTATGGCCTCGCCGTATTCCTGCCCGAAATCTCAAAGTCCCGCAGCGGTCGGCGGGTTGTGCGTGGATTTCGCGATACCCTCAATCCAGGGCGAGAACTGCGCGAAGCCGAGGCGGAATTCGAACACTCGGCGACCATCGCCAACCGTATTCGCGTCGCCGATGCGCTGAACGCCGCCGGTCGCGGTGACGATGCCATTGCCGCCTATCGCGAGGCGCTTCGCGGTGTGCACAGCGATGATCCGGATATTCAGGTCAAGCTCGCACGCGCCCTGCTCGACAACAATCAGGCCGCCGCAGCACGCGATTTGCTCGAAGCGCTGATTTCCAAGCAGCCTGACTTCAAATCGCCACAAGGCCATCTGATCTACGCCCGGGCCTTGGCGGCCAGTGGTCAGCGCGACAAGGCCCGCGAGGAGTTCGATGCCCTGATCGGCTACTTCGCCGGTATCGAGGCACGCGCACGCTATGTCGAAATCCTCGAAAGCTGGGGAGAAAACGCCGCCGCAGCCACACTGGTCAATGATTCCCTGCGCCATATCAAGCACATGCCAAACAGCTCAAGGCGGCTCAACGAGGAATGGATCCGCCAGTTGAAGCAAGCCGCATCACGGCTTCCTGCAGTCTCCTGAGCAGCTGTTGGCTGAACTTGTCAGGATCCATCGAAGTCCATCCTTGTCCACCGTGGGTCTTGGCGCTACCTATCCTCGGCAAATCGCTGGGTTGTCTCTCGCACTGCAGCAAACCCGGCGCCCGACCCGCGCGGTCGGTTAGAGTAGGCATATGTATCTTGAGTATTACGGCCTGCGCGAGGCCCCGTTTTCAATAACGCCGGACCCGCGCTATGTATTCCTGTCCGAGCGCCATCGGGATGCGCTCGCGCACCTGTTGTATGGCGTCGGCAAGGGCGGCAGTGGCGGTTTTGTCCAGCTCACGGGCGAAGTCGGTACCGGCAAGACGACGCTGAGCCGTCTGCTGCTGGAACAGTTGCCGGAAAACACCCAGGTCGCTCTGCTGCTGAATCCGAAATTGTCTCCGGTCGAGATGATCGAGACGGTTTGTGAGGAGCTCAAGCTCGATATCACCGGCAAGCAAGGCAGTCTCAAGGGCCTGACTGACGCCCTCAATACCTATCTGCTCGATGCCTATGCGCAGGGCTTGCGCGTGGTTTTGATCGTCGATGAGGCGCAGAACCTCTCGCTCGATGCGCTCGAACAGATTCGCCTGCTGACCAATCTCGAAACACCGACGCAGAAACTGCTGCAGATCATCCTGCTCGGCCAGCCCGAGCTGCGCGACATGCTCAAT
>JBDSPX010000016.1:0-4891 GCA_039930065.1 Dokdonella sp. | reverse complement strand
ACGTTCACAGGGGGAGAGGATGGATTCACGATCACCCGCGCCGGAGTTTCCGGCATCGCTGGATTGGGTCAACGTCAGCGAGATACCGGTATTGTCGGCGATGCGCGGCCGCGTTGTGCTGCTCTGGTTCTGGAGTTACGACAACGTCCATTGCTGGAATTTGCTGCCCGATCTGGCCTGGCTTGAGAGCCGCTACAACGATGGCTTGAGCGTGCTCGGTATTCATTGCCCGAAATACCCGCATCAGCGTCAATCAAGTGCCGTGCTCAAAGCGGTCAACCGTTTGGGTATTCGTCATCCGGTGGCCAGTGACCCCGACATGGAGCTGTGGCAGCAATTCGAGATCGACGCCTGGCCCAGCGCAGTACTGATTGACGCCGAAGGGCAGGTGGCCGCAATTATTCCGGGAGAAGGCAGACGCCAGGATCTCGACGAACGCATCAACCAACTGCTGGATGAGGCTGCCGAAAAGGATTTGCGCAATTACGAAGCGGCTGTGCCCGCCTCACGGCCTGAGCCACGCCTGCCATTGTTGTTCCCGGGCAAGCTGCTGGCCACCGACACGCGAATCTATGTCGCCGACAGCGGCCACCATCGCGTGCTCGAGTGCAATCACGATGGCCGCATCGTGCGCCAGTTCGGATCCGGTGATCGCGGCTATTGGGATGGGCGCAACGAAGAATGCGGTCTCGCCGATCCGCAAGGTCTCGCTTTGCGCGATGAATTCATCTATATCGCCGATCGCGGCAATCATTCAGTTCGTCGTGTTCGCCTTGAGAGTGGCGAGATGGAGACCGTGCTCGGCAATGGCGAGCAGGCTCGCTTGCGACCGCACAACGCGAATGCGCTGGAGACGCCGATTTGCAATCCGTCGGATCTCGCCATCGTCGCGGACAAGCTTTACGTGCTGTCATCGAGCCAGAATCAGATCTGGGAGCTTGATCTGGCCAGGGATCGCGTCGATGTCTTCGCCGGCAACGGCAAGCTCGGCATGCAGGATGGACTTTCGCTCGATTCGAGTTTCGCCCAACCGAGTGGCATCACCACGAGTGGCCTGCAATTGCTGGTCGCCGATGCGGCGTCGTCATCGATTCGTCTTGTGCGTTTGATTGACGGCAGGGTTTCGACCCTGGTCGGCAGTGGTCTGTATGAATACGGCGATGCGCCCGGCGCGCGTGACAGCGCCCGCTTGCAGAACCCGCTCGATGTGGCAATGGATCCCCGCGGTATCGCCTTCATCGCCGACACCTTCAACGGCAAGATCAAGGCGCTGAGCCTCAAGAGCGGCGCGGTGCGTGCGCTCAACGTCAACTATCCGCTGCTGGAGCCGGGTGGAATGTCGATAGCGGCCGGCGCATTGTGGATCGCCAATACAAATGCCCATGAGATCGTGCGCATCGATCTGTCGAGCGGTATTGGCAAACGTGTACCGATCGGCGAGTAGGTTTGTCGCTTTCTGCGCTGCCGCTTCTCTGTAGGAAGCGCCTTTAGGCGCTTGTCCGCTGTTGGGGGCGATGCCGTTCCCCGCATCGTGACGAAAAGCATCGGACCTGAAGGTCTCTCCCACAGGAGCCGAGCCAATGGCGCGGGCTTCTTGGGAGGTTGTCGCGTTGCTGCTTCTTTGTAGGAAGCGGCTTCAGCCGCGATGCTCCTGGCGTCGTGACGAACAGCATCGGACCTGAAGGTCTATCCCACAAGAGCTTGAAGCATCGGATCTGAACGTCTCTCGCACGAGAGCGATGGCGCATGCAAAATCCTTGCGGGATCGCATAGCGGTTTCGGTTTCGCGATTTCCCCGCCACAATTGTGCCCATGCAGGATGAAATCCCATTTGACGGCAAGGCCTTTGTCACCAATCTGAGCAGTGCGCCCGGCGTCTACCGCATGGTTGGTGAGACGGGGGATCTGCTCTATGTCGGCAAGGCCGGCAATCTGAAAAAGCGCGTCGGCAGCTATTTCCTCAAGCCGAGCATGCAGCCGCGCATTGCCGCGATGGTCGCGCAGATCACCCAGATCGAGATCACGCTGACGCGCACGGAGGCGGAAGCACTCTTGCTCGAAGCGCAGCTGATCAAGAGCCTGCGCCCGCGCTATAACATCCTGTTGCGCGACGACAAGAGTTACCCGTACATCCATCTGACTCCGGGTGATTATCCGCGCCTCGCGTTCCATCGCGGTGCGCGCAATGGCGGCGGACGCTACTTCGGCCCGTATCCAAGCGCGATCTCCGTGCGCGAAACGCTGAGTCTTCTGCAAAAGCTGTTTCGTATCCGCAATTGCGATGACAGCTATTTCAAGAATCGCTCGCGACCGTGTTTGCAAGATCAGATTGGTCGTTGCAGCGCGCCCTGCGTTGATTTCATTTCGGCCGAGGATTACCAGGCCAGCGTTCGCCATGCGGTGATGTTTCTTGAAGGCAAAAGCAACGCCTTGCTCGATGAACTGATCGCACGCATGGAACAGGCCAGCGCCGCGCTGGATTTTGAACGAGCAGCGCTGATGCGCGATCGCATTGCCGCGGTGAAGAAAGTCCAGGCGCGCCACTACGTGCAAGGGGCAGGGCAGGACATGGATATTCTCGCCTGCACGATCGACAACGGTATCGCCTGCGTCAGCGTGATGTTCTTCCGCGATGGGGTCAGTCTCGGCTCGCGTGATTTCTTCCCGCGGCTCGGCCTTGATGCCGAAGCCTCGGACGTGATCGGCTCGTTCCTCGGTCAGTACTATCTCGAACGTCCGGTACCAGCCGAGCTAATCCTCAGCCATGTTCCGGAAGATCTTGATGTGCTTACCGAAGCCTTGAGCGAACACGCCGGCCACAAGGTCGAACTGAAAACCTCGGTGCGCAGCGATCGCGCGCGGTTCCTGCAGATGGCAGTGACGAACTCGGCGGCGGCGCTAGCGGCGCGGCTCGCGAGCCGTCAGACCCTGGCCAAGCGATTCGAAGCGCTGCGCGATCTACTTGGTCTCGATGCCGTGCCGCAGCGCATCGAATGTTTTGATATCAGCCACACAATGGGCGAGGCCACGGTTGCCTCGTGCGTCGTGTTTGGCCCCGAAGGCCCCGAGAAATCGCAATACCGGCGGTTCAACATCACCGGCATCACCGGAGGCGACGACTATGCCGCGATGCATCAGGCGCTGGAGCGTCGCTACAAGCGGATCAAGGCCGGCGAAGGCCGCTTGCCCGATATCCTGTTGATCGATGGCGGACTCGGTCAGGTGCGCCAGGCGCTCGATGTGCTCGCCACCCTCGCCATCGAAGGCGTGCAAATCGTCGGTGTGGCCAAGGGCGAAGCACGCAAGGCCGGCCATGAGAGCTTGATCCTCGGCGATTCAGGTCGCAGCTTGTGGCCTGGGCCGGAATCTCCGGCCTCGCATCTGATCCAGTCCGTACGCGATGAAGCGCATCGCTTCGCGATCACCGGCCATCGCGGTCGACGGGACAAGGCACGAGAAGCATCCAGTCTCGAAGAAGTCGCCGGCGTCGGTGCCAAGAAACGCGCTGCGTTGCTGCGCCAGTTTGGTGGTCTTGCCGGCGTGATCCGAGCCGGTGTCGAGGAACTCATGCAGGTGAATGGAATCAATCGTGAACTTGCCGAGCGTATCTATTCCGCACTCCACGGGTAAACTCTGTGCCATGCGCCTGACTCTTCCGACCATCCTCACGCTATTCCGCATTGCGCTGCTGCCGGTCATCGTGATCGTTTTCTATCTACCCGAGTACTTTCCCTCGACACGCAGCTGGTCGAATCTGGCCGCCGCCGGCATCTTCATCATCGCCGCTTTCACCGATTGGCTGGATGGCTGGATCGCACGCCGCTACAACATGAGTTCGGCCTTTGGTGCGTTTCTCGATCCGGTCGCTGACAAGCTCATGGTCGCCGTAGCGCTGTTTCTGATCGTGCAACAGAATCCGAGCGCAATGATGGCGGTCGCAAGCGCGGTCATCGTCGGACGCGAGATCAGCATCTCGGCGCTACGTGAGTGGATGGCCGAGCTCGGCCAGCGCGCGGCCGTTGGTGTCGCCTGGATTGGCAAGCTGAAAACCGTCATGCAGATTGTCGCGATCGTCGTCTGCCTGCACCAGCGAGATTTCCCCGAGCTGCGCCTGTACCGCATCGGCGAAGGTCTGCTGGTTGTCGCCGCGGTACTGACCATCTGGTCCGCCTTCGTCTACGTGCGCGCAGCCTGGCCGATCATGCGCGATGCCGACAGCGGCAAGATTTGAGCGGTGAGGCATTCGCCTAAGCCGTTCGTCCTGAGCCTGTCGAAGGATGTTCGCGTGAATTTGTGCTCGCTCCAATCCCATGAAGTGCTAATTGAAAGCTGACGCAGCGAATCGAAACCTGCAATCCCATTTTCCTCGGCAGGCTCAATGCGAATGGTTGAGGGAATTCAGGTTTTCCAAGGCGCAAACCCTGCGACCGGACGTCGCAATTCCCAGCAATCATCAACGATCAACAAACAAATCGAACAAAACAGGTTGACTCTTTCGGTGCATTCCGTAATATGCGCCTCCCACGCGGGAATAGCTCAGTTGGTAGAGCGCAACCTTGCCAAGGTTGAGGTCGGGAGTTCGAGCCTCCTTTCCCGCTCCAGTTTGTGCATGACGATTCGGCTTGCAACAGCGACGTTGTGAAAGATCCGCAAGGTGGCAGTACTTGCATCGTCGGATCAAAAACCTCGGTCATGCCGAGGTTTTGTTTTTTGATGACGACGCTTTATGCTCGGCATCCCACCGGCCTGGTGGCAGAGTGGTCATGTAGCGGCCTGCAAAGCCGCGTACGCCGGTTCGATTCCGACCCAGGCCTCCATTTTATCTTCCCTCGACGTACGACCCGCTGACTGCCCTCCGCAGCATCGGGCATTATTCGCGATCGCCCGCATC
>JBDSPX010000015.1:0-3910 GCA_039930065.1 Dokdonella sp. | reverse complement strand
TACGGTCGCCTGATTGCCCTCGATGGCCATGCCGAGATGGCCGAGCACCAGCAGAATGCCGCCGAAAACAACCGCCTTGCGCATGCCTAACCAGCGGTCCGCAATCAGGCCGCCAATGACCGGCATCGCATAGACCAGACCACCATAAGCGCCGATCAGGTTGTAGCCGAAGTCATCCGTGAACAGGTGGTACTTGACCAGATACAACAGCAACAAGGCCTTCATTCCGTAGAACGAAAAGCGCTCCCACATCTCGGTAAAGAAACAGATGTAGAGACCCTTGGGATGGCCAAGGAACTCCTCTGGGCGCTGTGCGGTGGAATCGGCAGACATCTCGGCTGGCATGCGGGCTCATGGAAAAGGACAGCGCCGGATTATAGCGGCCGCTTTCCGCGCGACGCCGGTTTCGGCACGGATTCACTTTTCGACGCCAATCGGAGGAAGCCGCTGCCCTCGCCTCTCTCAGAATCAATTCACGTTGTCGCGCCCGAACAAGCGCATCTCCTCATCCTCGTTCCCGAAGGGAGATAATTCTTCATCACATCATTCAAATAACGAGTGTGACGTAGGGGTGAAACGAAAGTAGGGCGGCGGCACACCTACGACGATTCTCCCGCGGTCGAGCGGCGAATCAACTCCAAACCGGTCGAGTCCCAAACCCCCGTCGCCGCTCCACAGGCCTGTCTCTTGATCTCGTCTCGCAACTTGCATGATCAGACGCGAACAGGCTTCAAATTGGGGCCACATGCAGCTATCAAACTGTCCGTCATCCCTGCGCAGGCAGGGATCCAGCGACTTTGAATTTTTCAGAGGAGTGCCGAAATCCTTGCGCGTGCAGTCCTCTATCGTCACCTGCGTACCCGAGAATCAAACACAGAGGCGCTGGATCCCTGCCTGCGCAGGGATGACGAACGCGATGACTGCGATGTCAATGGTTGGTTCTGGCGAGTTGCCGTAGGAGCGAAGGATGCAATCAAGAGACAGGCGCGGACAGAGGCCTGCCTCATTGGCCAATCGAAGACGCTGGGTCCATGCCTGCGCAGGGACGACGAGGTCATGGCGTACAGCGCCAGACAGGCGATTTCAACACCTTGCGGATCCGTCAACCGAAGTTAACGAATGTAATTCAGAGACAACCAAGGAAAAGTAGCTTCAGACCGCCGAGTCTTGACGCTAACCAGGAAACTTTTCAAGATAACGCGCCCGCTTTTTCGCCTTGAGCATGTTCAGATCGACGAGGATCAACCCATCGACTACATTGGCGAATGCTGGGTCGACACCAAAACTCAGGAAGCGCGTGCCGCCGGGTTCGCAGAGATCAGTGTATTGCTTGTACAGAGTGGGTATGCGTGCGCCGAGAGCATCGAGACGGTTGCGCAGCAGCGGCATCGCGGCGTTTGCATCAAGGCCAGCGAAATCCTGCGGCACGTCGACAAACTGGAATGGATGCGGCGCACGCGCCATTATTTCTTCGCTAGCAAAGAAGCGCGAGTAGTAGGCGACCAGCCATTCACGCGCCTCGCGTGGCAGGTTCGCGCTGATTGATACCGGGCCGAACAGGTAACGGATGTCAGGCTGTTTTCTCAACCACGCGCCAATGCCGTACCAGAGGTAATCAAGGCTACGCGAACCCCAGTATGTCGGCTGCACGAAACTGCGTCCGAGTTCGACACCACGCGCGATGGCCGGCAACAGGCGATCATCGAACTCGAACAGACTGGCGGTGTACAACCCTTTTTGGCCGACACTGTCGAGCACACGCGCACACTGCACCACGCGATAGGCGCCGGCGACCTCGCTGGCCTCCGCGTCCCAGAGCACGATGTGCTCGTAGCTGCTGTCGTAGCTGTCGGTGTCCATGCGTTTGCCGGTGCCTTCACCAACGCGACGAAACGTCAGCTCGCGCAGGCGCGCGATTTCACGCAGCAGCGATGAGTCACCCTGCAGACGCCCGCCATGAATGTGCTTCCCGTCAGCAGTTTCGCCGAGCAGTTCAAGCCGATCCAGATCAGCACGAATCGCGCTGATCGAAGGTCGATGCACGAGCGGCTCCATCGCTGAAGTCCAGCGATCATAACGTCGTCCAATTGCATAAACCGCGCTACACACATCGCGACAGGCGCGCTTGCGATCACCGACGCCGTTGAACACCTCGGCGACAGCACGCGGCGTACCCACGCGAATAACGAGCCGCCTCTGTCGGGCAAACATCTCACGCGCGAGCATGCCCGTTCCCAACGGCTTGAACAACGCTGAAACGCCATAAAACAGCGCCGAATTGCGTCCTTCGATTCGCACCGGAACCACGGGCGCACCTGCGTGTTCTGCAAAGCGAAGAAACCCGTGCCGCCACGGTGCATCACGTACACCGATTGCCGTCATGCGCGAGACTTCACCTGCCGGAAAAACGATTACAGCTTCCTCACGATCCAATGCTGCATCGATCTGTCGCAGACTTTGTGCGCCGGCTTTGCCGCCGAAAATACGCATAGGAATGAAAAGATCTGAAAGTCCGTCAAAGGCGAGCAGGAAATCATTGGCAACGATTCGAACGTCGCGGCGCACACTGCCCACCAGAGCCAGCAATACCAGCGCATCAAGGCCACCGAGTGGATGATTGGCGACGATGACGACACGCCCGCTCTCGGGAATGCGCTCACGCTCAATCTGATCAACGAGAAAGCGGCAGTCGCGCCATTCGAGCGCTGCTTCTATGAGTGCGAAGCCACGCAGATGCGCGTTGTCGCGGAGGAATTGCTCAATCGCTTCGATGCGCGAGAACTTTGCCAGTGAACGTACCAGGGGGCGGGCGATATCGCCGCGCCGACCAGCAAACCAGTGCGGGAAGCGCGCCTCTATCTTCGTTTCAAGATTGAGCATGCCTTGGGTCTCTCAGAGGCTGGATAACGCCATGCTCCCGAGTACACGTTTCAGCGCAATGACGATTTTCATCACGCAGTCGTCACAGTGCGGTCGCAGCATGATCTCCCGAAAATCCACTCTTTCGGATTGCGACTGATGCAAACCACCCAAGCCGCCACTCGACCGACTCTGCGTGATCGCATTGATCGCCTCATCTTCAATGCAATCTGGTCCCGCAGCCTGGTCTACAACACCTGTTGGGAAGATCCTGCCGTCGATCATCAGGCACTTTCACTTGGCACCGACGACGTGGTTCTGGTCATCACCAGCGCGGGCTGCAATACGCTCGACTATGCGCTGCGCGCGCCGAAACGCATCCATTGTGTCGATGCAAATCCGCGTCAGAATGCATTGCTTGAACTGAAGATCGCGGCGATCCGCAGGCTGGCCTTCGAGGATTTCTTCAAGATATTCGGCGAGGGCTATCACGAGCGCTTTGAATGCCTTTACCTCGAGCGGCTGCGCAGCGAACTGTCGCCCTTCGCACAGCAGTGGTGGGATCGCCGCACGCGCTGGTTCACAAGTCGCCGAGGCAGTTTCTATTTTCACGGACTCTCTGGCGTCGTGGCGCGCTGTGTGCGCGGCTGGTTCAATTCGCAACCGAGCTTGCGCGCGGCGACGATTGAGCTACTCGATGCTCGTAGCCTCGACGAACAGCGACGTATTTATGACGAACGTGTGGCGCCACGGTTGTGGAATCGCGCTGTCAACTGGACCATCTCGCGACAGTTCGTCATGAATCTGCTCGGCGTCCCGCATCCGCAACGGCGTCTGGTTGAAGCCCAGCACGCGGGCGGCGTTGCCGGATTCATTCGCGAATCGGTGCAGTACGTGTTTCGCCAGTTGCCGTTGAGCGACAACTATTTCTGGCGCGTCTATCTCACCGGCCGCTACGTTGCGGATTGCTGCCCGGAATACCTCAAGCGCAATAATTTCGAGCGCCTCAAGAACGGCCTCGTCGATTGCATCAAGGTGCACACGACGACAG
>JBDSPX010000014.1:0-7669 GCA_039930065.1 Dokdonella sp. | reverse complement strand
TCGCTTCGCTGGTCAGGTCGAGGCTGACCGCAAGAATGCGATCCTCAGTCGACGCTGCAACGGTCTCGACCCACGGCTCCATGTGGTTGACCTGACCCTGCGGGTCGGGGACAGAGGTGCTTGTGTTACCGGCTGAGGCGGCAACAAAAACGCCAGCGGCCACTGCATTGCGGAATGCGGTCGAAGTGGCGTCGGTCCACGGCGAGGTTCCGCCGCTGATCGAATAGTTGATGACGTCAACACCATCGACGACAGCCTGGTTGGCCGACTGTGAGGTGGCTACCGACGAGCAGCCTGCAGGCAAGCAGGCCAGATAGGCGATTACATTGGCATGCGGTGCGACGCCCGAAATTATGAACGGGCCATTTGCGTAGAGGGCATTCCAGCGATTGCCGGCGGCCGTGCTCGCCGTATGCGATCCATGACCTTCAATATCGGTACCCGTGCTACCGGGAGTGGAAAAATTGTAGATGCCGATCAGTTTGTCGTTGCACTTTCCGGCATCAACACCACCCGGCGCGCACTGGCCCAGATAGGTTCCATTGCCTTTCGGATTCTGGTGGACATAACCGTCAATCGGTCCGATCCCCGCGAAGGCCGGGCTTTCCCAGTTGATACCGGTATCGATATCGCCGAACAGAATGCCTTCACCTTCAGTCGCGACACCTGTTGCGGTCATGCCGTTCCAGATCGACGGTGCGCCAATGAAAGCCGGTCCACGATCCGTGGAGAGCTCCAGCTGGTGCTCGCGTTCGATAAAGAGCACATCAGGACGCTTCATGACTTGCGCGGCTTCCGCGCCGTCGAGGCGAACGATGATCGCGTTCAACGCATGTTGCATGCGCGCCCTTACATCGAGCGGACGGCGCAGGCTGCTGCTCAGATCATCGACGAAGGCTTGTTGGCGCGTTTCAAGGTAGCTGACATAGGCCCGCGCCGGTGCCGAATTCACGTCGATCTTCGCGATGGGCATGCCGTTACGAACAGCGCTGTCGGGTGCGCGCAAGTTCGCGACTTCGCCGGCATACGTGGCCAACGGCGCTTCCTTGAACACAATCGTGTAGTAGGCCGGGCCTTCAGCCGGTGAGGGCATCAGCGTGTTCGCCAATGCCACTTTCGGCAGCGCTGCCGAAAGGTTCAGGATCGGGTTGTAACTTGTGGCGGAAACCGATGACGTGAAGCCGGTCATCAAGGTCAATGCGAGCGCGCTGGCCAGAGGCGTCGAGCGCCTTCTGGCTACACGCGCCACGGTGGAGGTCCAATTCATGATTATCCCCAAATAAAAATATAGAGTTAAGTTACAAGCGCCGACTGCCGATAGGACAATCCAGACGCAACTGCGGAAAACTTTTTTTCGTTCCCCCCTGAGTGAAACCGTTGCGGTTTATCAAAGCCGATCTTGGCCCCAACACAGGGTTAAAGCAACATCGTCAGGCCCGGCCCAGTCTGTAGAAGTCCTGGGCGGCGGCGTGAGGGCGATTTCGTTCAGCGACCGGCGAATGGTTGAGTCAATGGTGACGCCATTCTCGACGAGCCAGTCGGAAAATCGCGTCGAATCTGAACGAATGGCCTGGCCGGGATTTCTTTTCGAAAACGCGCCCAGCGCAGAGCGGCAACTGCGATCGACCGAATCCGTTGTTGGCGGCGTTCAAGTCTGTCGGAGGGGCGCGCAGCGAATACCCCCGGCCAAATCGCGGCCAGTCGATTGATGGAAACATCAAAATCGGGAACGCCCTGCGACAGGACAGGGCGTTGTTGCATGCGGCAATCTCTCGATCAATCAAAGCCGTTGGCGAAGATCAGATCTGGACCATTGATCGTGAAATTGCCGGGGCTCAGTGCAAAGAAGATGTTGTCCGAGCAACGCACGCGAACGCGTGCCGTGGTCGACTGCACATTCGGCACAGTGACCACTGCGCTGCCGGTGTTGGGTGCGCCCATGGCAAGCTGGGCTGTGCTGCTGGTAAATCCGCCGCTGGTGTAGATGTCGATGTCTACCGCGCCGCAGGAAACAGGCGCGGCGGTCGTGTTGGCGACATTCCACGTGACCGTCTCGGTGGGGTTCATTGCGGGATTCCAGGTCGCAGCCGCAGCAGGCGCGGTTACCGCAAAAGGCCCAGATGCCGCATCGACCTGCAAGATCACATCGCCGGTTTGGGTGGTGCCGCCACTGGCGACGTTGTCAAACACGCTCAGGCGGAAGTTCAGCGCACGCGTGGTCGTCGGAAGCAGCTCGCCGATCATGGCGGTGCCGCTGAGCAGATTTTCAAACTTCGGCACGGTGCGCACCGGGCTTGTGGTCGGATTGAGCGAGCGGATGATCGGGCCATTGCCGGGGTCGACGTTGATGTTGGTTGTGGCCGAACCGAGATCGTATTGCTCCCAGCCAAACGTCAATGCGGCTCCGGGCGCACTTGTGGATGCGCTTGTGGTGAGGAAGAACGGGGTGCCGGCCGGAATCGTGTGGTTGGAAAGTGCGCCAATCGTTGCTGAAGCATGATTCGCTTCGGTGGTCGCGCAGAGACCTCCGTTGCCATTGAGAAAAGTGCCAATTTCCATATGACTGCGCGCGTGGAAGTACGGGTCCGAGTGCGGCTGAAGGTTTGGCGAGCAGACGCCGGCGTAACCCATGACGGTCGAGCCGCTACCCGGTTCGTAGGCGGATGAACCCGAGCGATTGCCACCGCAGCTGTTGTTGAATGTGTGATTGCCGCCGAATTGGTGACCCATCTCGTGTGCGACGAAATCGATGTAGAACGTATCGCTTTGCAACGAAGCCGGATTGCCGAGGCCGGTGGTACCCGCGCCTTTGCTCGATCCACAGACCACGCGAAGTCCCGCAACGCCGCCGCTTCCGGTGGTGAAGACATGGCCGATATCGTAGTTCGCGCTGCCGATCACCGTATTCAGATTGGGTGTGTTTTCGTCGATCGCAGTGTCATCGTTGGAATAGGGATCGGTTGCTGCATCCGGGTAGATGATCAGATCGTTGTTTGCGATCAGGGTCATGTGCACCGAGAAATCATTCTCATAGACCTCATTGACGCGATTCAATGCGATGACGACGGCTGCCAGGCCCAGTTCGACAGTTGGTGTGCTGCTGCCAGAAATCGCCGTCACATAATTATGGTTTGCGGCCACTGCTGCGCGATATCCGCGCTTGGTGGTGCCGGTGGTCACCTGGATTGTTTCGGGGCGCAATACATCAGGCTGCGCGATGGCGTCGGTACCGCAGAAAAAATCCGAGTTTTCAGCGAACGCGCTGCGCTTGAAGCTCAGATAGTCGCGACCGTGACCGTAGGTGACCGGCCGCACGAGCCAGGAATTCTCGTGGTCGAACACCATTGCATTGAGTCCGAGCGGCGAAATATCGATGCGTGCATGACGTCCCTTGTTGTCTACGCCGAGGAAGCTATGGATACGTGGATACTTCGCTGCGAGTTCAGAAGGCAAGGTGCCGGAATCCGACAGCATGAATTCGACTTGTTCGCCATTCGGGCTGGGCAATGACAAGGTCATGCCAACGCCGCCGCTGCGCGCGAGCGCCGCTTGCAGGGACGCCACATTCAGATCAAGGCTGCGATAGGAATCGGGCGCGTTGATGCTGTCAGGCAGCAATCGCGCTGAGGCATCCTGCCAGTCTGAAGAGGCCAGATCGGCGGCAAAGGCATTGAATGAAAGCACGCTGAGCGCGACGGCGAAGGCGCGAAACGTCTTCGTGCCGGAAATGCGGTTGGTCATGGAAAGCTTCCCCGAAGCGGTTTGAACAGCGCCATCAAAACCGTTGCTGGCGTAATAGCCGGGCATGTTCGCATGCGAATCAAGTCGCTCACAGTGACCTGGCGGTCGGGGGGGCTATGCGAAATCAGGTGGAACAGGGTTCCGCATCAGGGAGGAAAACGTGATTGAGAGGGGCCCCGCGAAGGCTTGCGGATACCAAAATATGAAAGCGACGCTGCCGCCCGGTGAATCATGGCGGCAGCGAAGCCAGCGCTTATCGGTAACGAGCCGGCGGATCCGGAACAAAATTGTTCGGGAACGGATTCGGTTCACGACTGGCGATCGGGCGGCGCGGAATGATGCCGCGAGAGACGAGGTTGCGCGTGCTGTCATACCAGATCGCGAGAGTCTCAGCCGGTTGGTTGCTCGCGCGCTCGAACTCGGTGGTGCCGACTTGTGACCATTCACGCTCGCCATGGCCGGTGCCGAGACGCTCGCGTTTGGGTTCGCTTCGTGCCATCGAGGAATCGGCCTGCGCTTCAGACGCTTGTGCTTTTCCAGCGGCGGAAGACTGGGCCGGAGCACTGGCTGGCTGATCGCGCGAAGATTCCGAATCCTTCGCCCAAGGACGTGTTGCCCGAGGCGGCTCGCGATCGCTGCGCTCCTGCGCAATCCAGCGACGCTCGCGCTCGGTGAATACGGCGACACCAATCACCCCGACATTGGCCGGCCGACCGGTCTGCGCGGCGTAGCTGTCTGGCAACGAGGTGAAGTTGAACTGGGCAACCTCGTTGAGATTCTTGCGCCAGCCATTGATCTCGGTCGATTCCCAGGCGTCGAGCACGTAGCCACTCTGATTGGCACTGGCAGTCTCACCGCTGACCGCGTTGACCCCATCGACCGAGAGCACGGCGAGCACGCGTGCGCCCGTTCGATTGTTGAGACGCACGGCATAGCGATGGCCCGGTGTACCCGGAACATAGAGTTTTCCGTTCCGCGTATAGGTCGGAAGGGTGGCGCCGGTATCACGATCGACTACGGAAAGATCGAGCAGGTTGCCGGCATGGGCAGGTGCGGCAAGGATCAGGGCAAGCAGGGCAGAGCAGATCAGGGAACGCATGGGGCACCTCCGGGTGCGGTTGTCAGGAGGATTCAACGGCACTGCCTTCATTCCGGGGTTTGCTCGAATGATTCTGTTTGGCTGCGGTTTATTCGAAGGGCGCGCGGATGCAGGCCGGGGATTCGTTAAACTTCGCTCTCAGGCCAAGACGAATCGACCATGACCGCAAAGATCCGCACGCTGACCGGCATCACCACGACCGGCACGCCTCACCTCGGCAACTATGTCGGTGCCATCCGTCCGGCGATCGAAGCGAGCCGCCGCGACGATGTCGAATCGTTTTACTTTCTCGCCGACTACCACGCGCTGATCAAATGCGAGGATCCGGCGCGGATCGCGCAGTCGCGACTCGAAATTGCAGCCACCTGGCTCGCATTGGGCCTGGATACGGATCGTGCATTCTTTTATCGGCAATCGGATATCACCGAGATTCCGGAGCTGACCTGGTTGCTGACTTGCGTCACTTCGAAAGGGCTGCTCAATCGCGCGCATGCCTACAAGGCAGCGGTCGATCGCAATACGGCCGACAGTGAGGATGGCGATGCCGGCATCACGGCGGGGCTTTTCATGTATCCGGTGCTGATGGCCGCCGACATCCTGATCTTCAACGCGCATCGCGTGCCCGTCGGTCGCGACCAGATTCAGCACATCGAAATGGCGCGGGATATTGGCCAGCGCTTCAATCATTTGTATGGTGCTGCATACCAAAAAGCGAGCGGAGGCGAGAGCGATCCTTTCGTATTGCCCGAAGCGGTTACGGACGTGAATGTGGCGACCCTGCCCGGGCTCGATGGCCGCAAGATGTCCAAAAGCTACAACAATACGATTCCGTTGTGGTTGTCGGCGAAGGATCTGAAGAAAGCCATCGCCGCGATCGTTACCGATTCGCGCGCACCGGGTGAGTCCAAGGCAATCGAAGGATCAAACATCTTTGCGATCTACCAGGCGTTCGCGAGTAGTGAAGAGACTGCCGAGATGCGTCAGGCCTTTGCTGATGGCATCGCGTGGGGCGAAGCGAAGCAGAAACTTGTCGAGCGCATTGATGCCGAGTTGGCCGAACCGCGCGAGCGCTACAACACCTTGATGACGCAACCCGACGAGATCGAAGATCGGTTACTCGCCGGGGCAAAGAAGGCGCGTCAGCGCAGCGCGCCGTTTGTTGCCGCGTTGCGCGATGCGGTTGGGCTGGGATCGAGCAAAGCATTTGCTGCATCGCGTCCGACGAACAAGGGTGACTTCAAAGAAGGCGCCGCTTTGCCCCAATGGAAGCGCTACCGGGATTCTGACGGGCTTTTTTACATCAAACTGTTGGACGGTGACGGCACGCTGCTGCTGCAAAGCTCGGGTTACCAGAAGCCTGAGGACGCAGGTCTTGCTATCGCGGTCGCATATACGTCTGTTGAATATTACTCGGACAACCTTGAAGGGGCATTGAGTGGAATGCCCGAGATCGAATTGCGTGGTGAGATCACAAACGTACGCGCCGCGCTTGCAACTTTGAATGCGATCAACAACGAAAAGCTGGCCGCGAAAGACAAGAAGGCTTGAGGGGATTTCGATATCGCCTGATCGAAATGACGGCCCGGCGCGGAGATCCTAGCTCTGGGCCGTATTGATTCGGCCCATAAATAGTCTCGATATTGCTCTTTCGGCGAACCTGAGAAACTTGAGGGAAGTTCCACCCACTTCCGTTCGTGGTGAGCCGAGCCTGCCCTGAGCCTGTCGAAGGGAACCATGACCGGAAGTGGCCAGATCGGCTCGACAACTTGGAAACACCCTTCGACAGGCTCAGAGCCTGCGCTGGACTTGATCCGGCGGCGAACGATTGCGTTTCTGCCAATGTTTAAAGTGCAAAGTCGTACTATTTAAGGGCCGAATCATTAAGAAACGGTCGAATCGTGCTGATCCAGAGCGCATAGCCCGCACGATTCATGTGCAGTCCGTCATCGCCGAACAGCTCGGGTCGGGGTTTGCCACGCGCATCGAGCATCGGCGTGAATACGTCGATGGTTTTAATCGCCGTGCCTGATTTTGCGACGCGGCTGATCAGCGCGTTCGCCTCCCGCATCTTGTCGAGCAGATTCGCGCGCGCGGGACTCGGCTTGATGGCGATGTAGGCGATGCCGACGTCCGGAAGGTCGCGACGCACACGCTTCACGAATCCGACGAAATCATCGCGAACCTGCTCCGGCGTGCGTCCAGCAGCGAGATCGTTATCGCCGGCGTACAGCACGATAAGTCGCGGGTGATAGGGGATGATGATGCGGTCGGCGAAATGCGTGGTATCGCGGATTTCCGAGCCGCCGAATCCGCGACGGATGATTGGAACGTCGGGGAAGTCCGCTTGCAGCGATTCCCAGAAACGGATTGAAGAGCTGCCGATGAAAAGAACGCCACCGGTTTTCGGCGGATTCTTCTGATCAGCTTGCTCGAACGCGCGGATGTCGTTCTCCCACGGATTCGCCTGTGCGAGTTGCGCAGCGACGGTCGTGGCGAACATCAAGCACATCAAACACAGCAATGAGAGGTATTTGCCGAACTTGCCAATTGGGTTCATTGCAGTCGCCGTTCCGTCTTTGGATCAAACAGGTGCAGGCGAGCAGGATCAAAGCCGAGCTCCATTTGTTCGCCCGCACTGGGCAAGGCCTGCGGTGGCACGCGCGCGACCAGAGCCGTCTCACCGCAGCGCAAGTTCAGGAAAATCTCGTTGCCAACCGGTTCGATCAGATCAAGCAATGCGCTGAATCTGGCGGGAGAAGACGTGGATGCTGGCATGAGATCTTCTGGACGCAATCCGACGATCAGCTCACGTCCGACGTAGCTGCGTGC
>JBDSPX010000013.1:0-9256 GCA_039930065.1 Dokdonella sp. | reverse complement strand
ATCGTGACCACGACGACTTCGCTGGCGATGCCTTTCTCGCGCAGCCGCAGGGCCTCTTCGAGCGCGATGTCGTCGAATGGATTGGCGGACAGCTTGACCCCATCGGTAACCACACCGGAACCGTCAGGCTTGACCTGGATGCGCACGTTGTAATCGACAACGCGTTTGTAACCGACCAGGATTTTCATCGTTGCGGAATTCCTACGCAGGGAAACGGACCGGTCGATTGTAGCGTAGGCCGCCGCAGGTCTACGAAACTGTGCGGCATTCCGTCCGACGCCGCTTGCAGTTGAAAGCAAAATCTGTCGTCAAATGCATCGGCCATCGCGTGTTATCCACAGTCGACGTGTACAGCCCTGTGGACAAGATCTGTATGAAGATGCGCTGGCCCGCGCCGTTGCTGGGGATGTCGACGGATTGCCTAATTTTTGCCCAGTCTGCGATTCCGTAACGTCACTTCGAGTCCGTGCTATGGGCCAGCAGGCAGGTGGCGAACCGCTTGGCCGAGCCAGGCGCATGCGGGAAAAACAACGATGGCTCGGCCAATTCGAGTTCGAGCAGCACCGGTGATCCATCCGCGGCGCGAATCAAGTCGACGCGCGCGTAGGCGGGACGCCCGGCGAATGGCAGCGCGGCGAGAACGCTGGCCGCCAGCGCACGCTCATCGTCGCCGGGTTCGCGGGCCTCAATGTGTTCCACTGCATAGAGCGCATCGGTTGAGCATTCTCCGCGACGCAGCAATGGGCCCTTGCGGATCGCGTGGCTGTACTCACCGTTGAAATGAATCAGCGCGGTTTCGCCGGCTGCATCGACACGATCGAGATACGGCTGCAACAGTACGCTGCGATCAGCCATGAGCAGGCGTTCGACATGCGCGATGATTGTATCGATCGCCTCGCGCGCGTGACGCTGCGTATCGCGGGAACCTGCTCCGATGGCCGGCTTGACCACCCATTCGGCGCAATCGCCGTGTTCGTCGAGGAATGCTTGCAGCGCCGCTCCAACGTCATTGCCCGGCTCGATGAATCGACTCGGCACGATCGCGATACCGGCGCGCTCCAGTTCGACCAGATAATGTTTGTCGGTATTCCAGCGCACGATCTCGAACGGATTGAGCAGGCGGGTCAGATGACTGACGCGCTCGGCCCAGATCAAAAACTCGAGATAGCGCTCGGTGTAATCCCAGCAGGAGCGCAGCACGACCAGATCGAACGTCGACCAATCGATCGTCGCATCGTCCCAGTCAACAATCGACACCAGTGCACCGGCACCCCGCAGGGCCGATTCAAGCGGCGCCAGATCTTCGTCGCTAGCGCGCGCGGCCTGGACCGTAACAAGAGCGATACTGGGCATTGCTGTGATTCCGTTTGGAAAGCTCGCCATCGTGCCCTCACCGTCGGGTTTGCTCAAGCGAATATGAGTCGTCGAATACGCAGAAATATTGGACTGTTCCGTATCTGGATTGCCTGCAAGTCAAAAAGCGACCGCTGGATCGATGAGTGGTGGTTCTGAAAGCGTACACGTATACTTACGTTAGCGTGGTGATTGATTTTGCGAAGTCCGGCTCAACCGGTGTTTATTAAATTCACTGTGTAAACCAGTTTCACGAGAGCGACCAATGACCGAGACCCGCTTTGATGAACGTGCTCTCGCTGCTGCATCGACGGGGAAGATGGCTCTCATGGCCGTCCTTTTAATCAGCACGATTGGATCGCCTGAGGTTCACGCGGTCGAATTCACAACGCGGCATGATTTTTCCGTTGGAAATGTCCCGTTTTCTATCGCAGCCAGTGACCTCAATGGTGATGGAAAAATCGATCTGATTGTCGCAAATGGATCGGATCAGACACTGTCGGTGCTGATCAACAACACAGAGCTCGGTGCGGGCACGCCGAGTTTCGATGAACAGCACATACTTCCGTGTGCAAACGGGCCGACTGCGATTTCCGTTGCCGACATCAATGGGGACGGTAAGCCGGATCTGATCGCACCGAGTTTCAACGGCACGATCTCGATTTTGCTCAACCAGACACCCGTGGGTTCAGCGAGCGCAAGTTTTGCTTCCAGCTATCCGCTGTCGGGCATTACCGAGGTTCGCTCAGTCGCCATCGCGGACATGAATGGCGATGGCAAGCCGGACGTGATCACAAACGTCGAATCAATTTCTGCGGTTTCGGTGTGGATCAATACAACGTCCACGGGGGCTGTCATTCCGAGTTTCAACACAATGCAGACATTCGACGCCGGTTGGACACCGATGGCTGTCGCCGCCGCTGACCTGAACGGCGATGGCAAGCCAGATTTGATCGCGGCCAACAACTACTACTACACCGTGAGCGTGATGATGAATGCGACGGTGGCGGGGGAGTCGACCATTTCACTGTCATCTCCCCAGCAATTCTCTACCGGCGAAGGCACTTTTTCCGTTGTCACAGCGGATGTCAATGAGGACGGCAAAGCCGACGTCATTGTGGGCAATGCAGGAGCAGATACCCTCTCCGTGCTGCGAAACGCCACTGCCACGGGCGGGCAAGTGGCGAGTTTCGAGACACAACAGGTTTTTGCCGCTGGCGACAGGCCGATCGCGGTATTCGTCGGTGACGTCAACGGCGATGGGAAGCCTGATTTGCTTTCAGCCAACTACAATGGATCGAGTGTTTCAGTCCTCATCAACACGACGGTGGTCAAGGGTGGCGCGACCAGTTTTGCGCCCCACCAGGATTTCCCGGTCGGTATCGGCGCACGATCGGTTGTTGCTGCAGATTTGAACGGTGATGGTATGCCTGATCTCGGAATTGCGAATTCCGGCGCAAATACTGCTTCGGTATTGATCAATGAAACTGCGCCCTACAATTTGTTGTTTGCCAGCGGATTTGACTAGCACGCCTCGAGATTCCCGGACGTTCACCCACGGTGGCGCCGCGGATTCCGTCGTGTTGATGGCGTTGCTGCCTTCTGGTCAAACTTTGTTTTGATGCGCTCGGGTTGGTTACCGCTCTTTTCCATGAGTAGCTTGCTGCGGGCGCGCACTGCGCACGAAATGCGGTTGCTGCTCGTTTCTGAGCACGATCATGCCGTCGACGAGCTCGGCCCAATCGGTTGTCATCGGCTTTGCGTAGTCGAGGGCGCGAGCGGAAATGGTATCGAGCGCGTTGAGTTGCTCGTGGTCGAGATAGACGATGTCATCTTTTGTGCCTTCGAATGCGCGGCTCTCCAGCGAGTCGGATGCGGCCGGTTCAAGTGCGTTGGTAATTTGTTTGTTGCGTCCATAACTGCCACCGAGTGCGGTGAATCCGATCGTGGCGGCCTTGTTTTTCTGCAGTGAATGAATAAACGAGCCGAGTGATCGGCGATCTTTGCCAAGTAGCGAAACGTCCTTCGCCGCATGCACGGTTGCACACCAGACGATGATCCTGGCGCGGTCGGGTCGCTGTGAGCGATGCCAGACGAAGTTGTCGTACATCGCCTTGTCGCGCTTGTTCAACGAATCGTCCGAGATCAGATCGATATGCCGAAGGAAGTTTTCGTTCATGTGCGCGGCACTGGCGTTTGCTTTTGATTTGCCTCGCCTTGCGATCGCCATTTGAATCTCGATGGCGCAATCGCGCAGTTCTGCGCGCGCATCGAGATATTGCTGATCGTCGTCATAGCTCCAGTTGGTCATGCGCTTTATCGCGGTGGAGCATTGCTCACGGCGACTGTCCGCCAGGAAAGCGCCGAGTTCTTCAGGCAATGCGGACTTTGTGTAGACCGATGTTGCCGAGCCAAGCTGTGGATCAAGCCCCGCCAGATACACCTTTCCGGTGTTCGCTTTTTCGTACAGAAAGGCAATCAGCGGATCAATTTCACGGGTCGTCGACCAAAGGCCACCGATCGCATCAGCAAGCATCTCTGGCGATGCAGAGCGATGATCCAGTTGCCGTTGCAGATCGATGAAGTCATAGATCGAGCTTTCGAAATAGACGGCGTTGAATCCACATTCATTGACGAGACGTTCGACGAGTTCGACCTTGACCGCCAAAGTCTTGCCACTACCGTGATGGCCATCTTCGCCAAGCAAGACGGTTGCTTTTTTACAGCTATCGGTGAGCAATCGATCCAGCACCGAGGTCGCTTTTGCTGGTGATTCCCCCGCCGCGGCAATCATGGAAACTCCACCGAGGGCTGTCACGAGCAGCGTCACCGCGATTCGACGTGCCATACGGGAGCGGGCAGATTCCATCGGTCTCGACATTCTTTGAGATGACCGCCTATGACCTGCACACAGCCGAATGGTTCGCTCCAGAAGACCGGGGGCGGCAGCCTGGTCGAAACGATCCGGAGCTGGGTTCTGGCGGTCGCAGAAGAGCGTCCCCAAATCCAGCACAATATCCGGCGAACTCATGCGTCATCATCGGTGCATGCAATCGGAATCGACGGCGCGCGTCGGCGCCGCGAAACCGGGTGTTGCGGATCCATCCCATGGCCCAAAGACGTCCCAATTGGCGGCAATATCCCGCTGTGAAGTTCTGAGGCATGCACGCGATGCTGCCGTTTCGTCCGATGCAGAGCTATGCTGTCAAGGCAAAAGGGGGAGCAGCGGGTGGAGAGTCCCGATCACCACGTCGCAATGACAGGGCGCGCGGCTATGCAATGGGTCGCGCTCTTGCTCCTTATGCTGTGCGCCACACCAGCCATTGCGATCCGCCAGTTCGATTCCAGCGATGGATTGTTGCGAAATTCGGCGAACTCGATTGTTCGTGATGATCTCGGCTATCTGTGGTTTGCAGCCGACTCGGGACTCAATCGATTTGACGGCCAGCATTTCACCGCACCCCCTGACGCGATTGCCGACGCGCTCAAGGGCATCACGATTACTGCAATGGCCAGCGATGGTCATTTGTTGTGGATTGGCACCCGCAGTGCCGGGTTGCGCCGCGTGGATCTGCGCCTTGAGCAAGTCACGGCATTTCTGCCGGAGGACGGTGGACTTCCGCCAACCACCATTCAGGGCATCGCGATTGACGACCAGCACCGGGTTTGGCTGGCTACAGATGGTGCAGGCGTGGTCAGTCTGGATATGGCGTCCGCTACGCCGCGCTACCGCCAGTTTTTGCCGACCACTCAAGGTTTGCCACACGTTCGCGTATGGTCCATTGCGATTGATGTCGACGGGACGATCCTGGCAGGAACCCAGACCGGCGGTGCGCGACTGACGCCAGGCGCCAACGCGTTTCAACGCATGCGGCTGCCACCGCCGTTCCCGGATGGCGGCGAGACCAACTTCGAAGAGTTCATCGGCGATGGCGCGGGCGGCTACTGGATCGGTACGTGGGATCATGGTCTGTTCCATGCCGATGCCGCTGGTGTTCGTCGTATTCCGCGCGCGGATGCCGCAGCCAGTTCGCGGGTCACCAGTATCGCGCTGATGGATGGCGAGCCAATGGTTGGTTTCGATACCGGCATCGCGCGCTATGCTTCCGATTGCGGTTGCCTGCGCAGCATCGCGTTGCCATCCGGCAACGATGGCAATTCCCAACTTGTCTTTGTGCGCACCCTGCTTGGCCTCGATGATGGCGGCGTCTATGTCGGTACCTGGGCCAACGGTGCGTTCCAGGTTCCGCCGAATACCACCGTTTTCCGCTCATTGCCCGCGTTGCAGGCTGTCGATGGCGGCTTGATGACACGCAGCGTGCAATCAGTGTTTGAAGATCACAACGGGGTGCTCTGGCTCGGTGGTTACGGATCGGGTTTGCAGCGATCCATTCATGCGGTCGGCGACGCACCGATTGCGATGGAGCACGTGCGGATCAAAGACAATTGGCATACCGGCGCGCGTGTTATCTACGTGATTCGCGAAGACCGCAACGGACGTATCTGGGTCGGCAGCGATGCAGGCGTTGATCGACTGGATCCGCGGGAAAACCTCTGGCGTCATTTTGGCGCAGACCCTGCCGCTGGCGGACTGCCGGGCGACGGCGTTCGCGACCTCCTCGAACTTCCGTCGGGTAATTTCCTTGTCGCCACATCAAGCGGCTTGGCGCTCATCGACGAAGCCGATCAGGTTCGCTCGATTCGCTACGCCGAGCCCGGTCCAAGCGAGGCCGTGGCGGATACGATCAACGCATTGGCGCTCGACCAGCACGGTCGTATCTGGTTGGCTACGTATCACGGCGTCTACGTGCTCGGTGCGGACTACCGTGTATTGAAATCAATCAGACGCCCGCAGCTCCACCACGATCTCGTGCGTGACCTGAAGATTGTCGACAATGGCAAGGTTTACATCGCCGCCGGTCATCTGTGCACCCTCGATTCACGCCCATCCGATCTCGGCGCGAGCAATGCCGATTGCGAGGATCAACAACTCGGCCTGCCTGATGATGATATCCAGGCCATCGAAGCGGACCGCGACGGCACGATCTGGCTGAGCTCGCAGCACGGGCTGCGGCATCTGGTACCGGGTGCGAAGACCGTTCAGGCTTACTACGCCAATGATGGTCTACTCACCGATGAATTTGTTCAGGGGGCCTCGTTTGCAGGTACATCGGGGCGCATTTATTTTGGTACCGCTTTCGGTTTGCAGATGTTCGATCCGCGCGCCGCGATTTCTCCTCAGCAGCAGCTGAGGCCAGTGTTGAGCATGATCCGTGTCGGTGGGCGGACCTTGGGCGCCGCGGACATTGGCGCGACTGCCAATCTCGATGCGTCGCCGTCTTATGCAGTGGATCTGCGCTTGCCGCCGGATCAGCGCGAGGTCGTGCTTGGATTCGATCTGATCGGTGCAAGCCGCGCCGATCAGCGACTGCAGTTTCGTGTAGACGGCTTGCAGGGATGGGTATCCGCCGCAGATGCCGACGCCGGCAATTTTTTAAATCTTCCGGCAGGCGATCAAGATGTCTATTTGCGTATCGTCGAGAACGGAGCGCCTGTAGGCATCGAGCGCAAAATACTTGCCCTGCATGTTGCGCCGTTCTGGTGGGAGCGCACCATCGTCCAGGCGCTGGCCGTATTCGCCATCGCATTGGTGGCGTGGATGCTCTATCGGCAGCGCATTCTCGGCATTCGCAACAACGAACGCCGATTGATGGAACAGGTTCGTTTGCGAACCGGAGAGATCGAGCAACAGAAATCCGATCTCGCGCTGGCCAATCAGAAACTCTATGAGCTCTCGATTCGCGATGGCCTCACCGGCGTCTTCAATCGGCGGCATTCACTGGAGGAGGCGCGGCGGACCTTGCGCACCGACCACGAGCGTCCAACCTGCATCGCCCTGATTGATCTCGATCACTTCAAATTGATCAATGATCGTTTCGGTCATATTGCGGGAGACGAAGCGCTGCGCGCGTTTGCTCGCTTGCTGAACTCACAGGCGGGACCGGGTGATGTGATTGGTCGCTACGGCGGCGAAGAGTTCATCTGCCTGCTCTACGATCGCGACATTGCGCAATCGAGTCATTGGGCCAACCAGTTGCTGGCGCGCCTGCGCAGTGAACAGATTGCCGGCCCGAATTGCGAAATACGCATAACCGCGAGTATTGGTCTGGTCGCGATCAAGCACGATGCCGAATTGCCGCTTGAAATCTGGATCGCGCGCGCCGATGCGGCGCTCTACCGGGCCAAGGAAAACGGCCGAGATCAGATGCTGTTGGGATAGTTGAAAGCGCGCTGCGATCCAGGAAAGCCTTTTCATCGGAGCCTGATCGAATCGCCCATGTTCAAATCAGGCGTCACTTGACCCGCCCTTGTTTGTCACGAGACAGTGCGCTCCTCTCCGAGGAGTCCACCGAATGAAATCACCGATTGTTTTGGCCGCCTGCCTGGCTCTGGCTGCCTGTTCCCAGAGCGACAAGCAGCCTGAAGTCGCCGCATCTCCTGCACCTGCACCTGCACCAGCTGCAGCGATGGTTGACGCGGCAACCCCTGCGATCAAGCTCTACGCGATGGATTGCGGTACGTTTACTTTCCCTGATGTGGATGCATTCGCCGATGACGGATCGATGAAGGGGATTGCGCGGACCTTCGTCGATCCCTGCTATCTGATCCGGCACCCGAGCGGCGATTTGATCTGGGACACCGGTGTGCCCGAAGGCATTGCCGATTCACCCAACGGTATCGATCCGAAGGGCGATTGGGTACACATCGTGGTCAAGAAAAAGCTCAGCGACCAGCTCGCCGAACTCGGCTTGAAGCCGGCCAACATCAAGTTTGTCTCGCTGTCGCACATGCATTTCGATCACACCGGCAATGCCAATCTGTTTGCCCAGTCGACCTGGCTTGTCGATGCGGATGAACGCGCAGCGATGTTTTCCGACGAGGCACGCAAGGCTGATGACTTCGCCGGCTACAGCGCGCTTGAGAACAGCAAGACCGAATTGATCGAAGGCGATGCCACGCGTGACGTATTCGGTGACGGCAGCGTGGTCATCCATCAGGCGCCTGGTCATACCCCTGGGCATACGGTGTTGCTCGTCAAGCTGGAAAAGAGTGGACCGATCCTGCTGACCGGCGACATGTGGCATTTGCGCGAATCGCGCGAAAAGCGCTTGGTGCCCGCGTTCAATTTCAGTCGCGATCAAACCCTGGCCTCGATGGACAAGGTGGAAGCGCTGGCCAAACTGACCGGCGCTCGCATAATCCGACAACACGTGCCCGAAGATTTCGCCGCGCTGCCGACATTCCCGATGTCGCTGGAGTAAGCACTTCCACAAATGTGCGACCCCGCCCCGGGCGGGGTTGTTTGGAGCCGGCGCACGAAGCATTCCCGGCCCTTTTCATGTGAACGCCCGACGACCCCTTCACCTCTGACGCAGCCGTAAGCCACGCGCAGGCCGCGCTACCCTCAAGAACCACCACCGGAAGGCCCTCCTGATGTATCGAGCATTGCTTGCTGCGGTTTTCGTTCTTTCGACGCTCCTTGCTGGCTGCGCCTCGTTTCCCGTAGCCAGTAAAAATATGCGCTTCGATGATGGGCTCGACGCCACTGCAATTTTCGCTGCATGCATGCAAGCGCACGGCGGTGACCTGCGCGAGTATCCGGGCGACATCAACATTTCGACCGATGGTCATTGGTATGGTCTGATCCAGCGCATCCAGCCAATCGTCAGCGACGCCGGTTTCAGGGTCACCTCGGAGGAGCGCTACCGACCCCGCGACGGCGTGTATTCAGTCCATCACGAGGGTCCGCTCGGCAGCAAGCAGGTCGTGCGGACAGCAGCAGGTATTGCCGTCTACTACAATGGCAAGCGAGAGACTGATCCGGTCCGGATCCGCGCCACTG
>JBDSPX010000012.1:0-7020 GCA_039930065.1 Dokdonella sp. | reverse complement strand
CTCATGCCCGCCAATATCGCTGATCGCATAGATTGATTTCCCATCCGTACTTGGCACCGCCGCGCGAATCCGCGCATCCTTCGGCACCGCGATGTCGATACGACGACGCGCATCGGTCGCTGCAAGCGTTGCCGTTCCGCGCGCGACGAGAAGCGTACGCGAGCCATCGGCGGACAAGGCGATATCGTCGAGATAGTCGAGCGGCTTATCGAGCCAACGCGTGCGGCGCTGCTCGAAATCACTGACCAGGTTGATCGGAACGACACGGTCCTTGGCCGTGGCCAAATCAATGTCGTGGATATCGGCGCCGTACTGATAGACGATATGGCCATTCTGCAATTGCGGGTCGCGCACCTCGAATTCGCTGAATGAGGTCAGTGGGCGACGGTCACTGCCATCGGCGGCCATGCTCCAGAGATTGTCGCTGCCGGTCTCGTCGCTCAGGTGGTAGAGACGACCCTGCCACCACATTGGCCGTCGCATTGAAGCATTCAGATCAGCCGCCAGGCGTGTGGCTTCGGTGCGGCCATCGAGCGGCGCGCGCCAGATCTGCGCCATGGCGCCGCCGTGATAGCCACGCACGTGATCGCCGGTAATGTGCAGCCCGAAGCGGGTGAAGTAGATCGAACCATCCGCCGCATCGAAACTGGCTTGATTGGCATCCGCGAACGGCAAGGTCCGCTGGGCCAGCGAATCCGGATTGACCGCACGCAGGATCGTGCTGCTGCCCGGCCCGGTCACAGCCGCGCTGCTGTAAAGCACCTCGTTGTCCGGTGTCCAGCCAACCACGTGGACCGTGGCGCCATCGAAACTCAGGCGCTTCGGCGAGCCACCGTCGATCGGCATGACATAGACCTCGGGGCTCGCATCGTAGCCACCGACAAAAGCGACGCGCCGACCGTCTGCGGAGATCGAAGCATCGACCTCATCGCCGGCATTGCTGGTCATGCGCTGCGCGGTGCCGCCGCCGAGCGAAATGCGCCAAAGATCACCCTCGGCGGTGAAGACGACGGTATCTCCGTGCAAGGAGGGCCCACGGTAATAGGCTGATTCGGCATGGACGCCGGAAACGCCCGCCATCATCAGCATTGCAACAACAAGACCCGCATTCATCGGCAATTCCTCCCAGGACGAGAACGTATTGTGCCCGCGTCGCCGGTTCTGGTCGTGGCCGAATGGTCATGTGGGGGCTGTCTCTCGACTGGCGTCGATCAAATCCCGGGAAATCATCCGCGTGCGGGTCCAATCCCCAGAATCGAGGTTGATTCCGTCAATAGGAAGGCGGCGCTCCGCTTGTCCAAACGCGATGTTCATTCGCGCGTATGCAAGTGAGACCGAAGCAACTCACACGTTATGGTGGGGGCGTTGCGCAGGGATTTCTTATTCAGGACTACTTGTCTTTTGGAAGCCGCGCGAGAAACCTTTCTTCAAGTACGTCTGCTGGAACGGGCTTGCTGAAAAGATACCCCTGCGTTTCATCACATTTGAGCAATTTCAGCAGTTTGGATTGTTCGTCGGTCTCGACGCCTTCGGCGACGACCTTGAGTTCCAATGAGTGGGCGAGGTTGATGATCGTCGATACAAGCGACAGGCCATGCGGATCCGTCGCCATGCCGGTCACGAACACGCGATCAATCTTCAACGTGTCGATCGGTAATGTAGATAGATAACTTAGCGAGGAAAAACCGGTTCCGAAATCATCGATCGCGATCCTGATGCCGAGTGCACGGATTGCATCGAGGCTGGAAATCGCTTGCTTCATGTCATCCATGATCATACCTTCGGTGATCTCCAGTTCCAGTCCCATTGCGGCGTGCGCATCGACGCCAACAATCTGTTCGATCGCGGCGATGAATCCGGGGTGGCGCAATTGCAGCGGAGAGACATTCACCGCAATGCACACGGCATTCAGCCCGGTGTCGCGCCAGCGCAGGTAGTCCTTCAGTGATTGACGCAACGCCCATTGGCCGACCTCGTAAATCAGGCCGGTTTCTTCGAGGATTGGTATGAACTCGGCGGGCGGGACCAAGCCGGTGCGCGGATCGTTCCAGCGGATCAAGGCTTCCACCCCGGTGATCTCGCCGCTGCCAAGGCTGACCTTGGGCTGGTAGTGCAGAAGGAACTCATCGTTCTGCAGCGCTTGGCGCAACTGATTTTCAAGAACCAGGCGGTGCGCGACGGATTCGGTCATTTTCTGTGTAAAGAACAGATGCCGGTGTCCTCCCGCCTTGGCTTTCTTCATGGCCGCTTCGGCGTTCTTGAACAAGGTGTCCACGTCAGCGCCATCGTCAGGAAAGATCGCCGCACCGAATTTGGCCGCGACCCGGTACATATCGCCTGCCAGTCCGAATGGATGTTCGAGAAACGCCGCAATCATTGATTCCAATTGACTCGCGAGGTCGGCGGACGGCATTCCTTCCCGTAGCGCAACAGCGAACTGGTCTGCCCCGATCCGCGCCACCTGATTGACGTCGCCAACGTATTCGGTCAGCCACGCTGCCACCTGCCGCAGGAGTGCATCACCGGCCGGCTGGCCGAGGGTGTCGTTGATATTCTTGAATCGCTCCAGGTCGATCAGAAACAGCGCAAGGCGGCGCCCCTCGTTAGTCGCGAGGCTCGCGCAATTCGCAAGTCGTTCGAGGAACCGATGGCGGTTTGCCAATCCTGTGAGCAGGTCGTAGGAGGCGAGGTAGTCGAGCCGCTCTTGCTTGTCGATATAGTCGATCGCGTAAGCAACATCGTCGGCCAGTTCAGTCAATAACTTCATTTCTTCTTCATGGAAGAAATCTTTTTCACTCGCATACAGGGCCAATATGCCGACCGCTTCGCCCGCCACCATCAGCGGCAAAACGGCTAGTGAACGCACACCTGCCTGGGCGTATCTTTCCCGAAGCAGATTTCTTGAGTCGCTTTGCGAATCGTTCGATACGATCGCGGTCTTTTCGCGGATCGTTCTTGCGACCATCGTCTTCGACGCTTCCTTTTCGGAATTCAGAACGCTTCTGATGACCGCCAGCAGCTCATCATCCTTGCCTGCGGTGGCCACGGCCATGATCGTTTTCGTCTCCCGATCGACCAGGCCGATCATCGCCATGCGAAATCCACCTTCTTCGACCACGATCCGGCACGATTCCCTGAAAAGTTCGCCGCGCTCACGCACTCGGACAATCAGGGCATTGATCTGACTCAATACCGCGTAGACGCGATTGAGGCGCGCGATCTTGAGCTCGGATTGTTTTCGCTCGGTTACGTCCTGACAGGTGCCGATCGATCGGATTGCGTGGCCGTCGGCGTCGAACAGCGTCTGCCAGCGCTCCTCTACGTATTTGATCCGCCCATCAGCGAGCAGCAGTCGGTGTTCGATTACCTGGGGATGACGCAGATTTCGAGACTCGGTGAAGGCCGTATCCACGGCCTCGCGATCGTCGGGATGAACCATTCCTAGGAAGCCCTCGTGGGTCGGATGGAACAATGCGGGATCGATTTCGTGGATGCGGTAGGTCTCCTCCGACCAACTCACCGACAGGGTGTCGAGGTCGGTCTCCCAGCTTCCAATCTTCGCGACCCGTTGCGCAGCGACCAGGCGTGCTCGCTTGGAGTCCAGCTGCTGCGCGAGCTTGCTCTGCGCTTCCGCACTGGCCGCCAGTACATTCAAAGCCAGCTGGCGATCCGAAATATCCTCGTGGGCAATGACGACGTTGCTGCTTGCATCTGGAAAACGTGTCACCCGGGCTTGGAACCAACGCTGTCTCGTGGGGCTGTGACAAGGATAATCGAGGACGAATTCCGGCATTGCGCCCCTCATCACATCGCGAATCCCCTTCACCATTCTTGCCGCATCCGAGGCATCCGGGCCAAGGGTCGATTGGGCAGTCTCGAGGTAATTGCAGCCCATGTAGGCGCCGCACTCTTCCGGTCGCGGATGGTTTTCCTCGCAAAACCTGCGCCATGCCTGATTCACCGCGACCACCGTTCCGCTCTCGTCGAGCACGCAAATTTGCGCGGATACGGAATCGATGGTCGCCTGGGCAAACCGTTCCGATGCAAGCAGAGCCTGCTGTGCCTGCTTGAGTTCAGTGACATCGAGGACAAGGCTCACGACGCCGGTCAGCATGCCGGACTCGTTGAAAACTGGATGAGGATGTGAAACCACGTGGCGCCGCGTCTGGTCCGGTCGTTTCAGCACGTACTCCGCGCCCGCAAGTGCGCGTTGTTCGTCAAGCACCTTTGTTGTTGGCCATTGCGCTCTGGGAGTTGCCTTGCCTTCCAGATCGAACAGTTCCGTGCAGCATTCGTAAATCGTGTCGCCCGGATCGGGACGTCGTCCCCACAACTCAACGGCGGCCTCGTTGAAGCGCACGATCCGCGCGCTGGAGTCGGTGCTGTACATGGCCATGGGCAATGTGTCGACGAGTTGTCGATAGTCGAGCTCACTCTGGCGCAAGGCGTCCAACGCAAGCTTGTGTTCCAGGCGGGTCCGGCGAATTTCGAGTGCCTGTCGGACCGCGGTACCGAGGCGATTGAGGCGGTCCTTGAGCAGGTAATCATCCGCGCCCCGCTGAATCGACAGGACTGCCTTATCCTCACCGATAGTCCCGGAGACCAGGATAAACGGAATTTCCAGTTCGCGTGATACGAGAAGATCCAATGCCCGCATCGCATCGAAGTGCGGCAGGCTGTAGTCGCAGATGATCACATCCGGCGGTGCATCGAGGGCGCTGAGGTACTGGGTTTCGCTTTCGACTCGCGTGCAAGCTACCTCATACCCGGCGTTAGCCAGTTCACGCACGATGATCTCGGCGTCTCGATCGTTGTCCTCCACCAAAACGACGCGCAGACATTCCCGTGAGGAGGCCGCGCTTTCTTCACTGGTTGAGGTCATGACGCGGCCTACCTTGGTTTTTGATTGATCAACAGCCAGTAGTGGCCGGCTTCGGCCACGGCCGCGGAGAAGTTCTCGAAATCTACGGGCTTCACGATATAGCTGTTCACGCCCAGATCATACGTGCGGACAATATCCTGTTCTTCCCGCGAAGAAGTCAGCACAACCACCGGGAGGCGACACGTGCGCGCATCGGCACGCACTGCACGCAATACCTCGATCCCATCTATCTTCGGAAGTTTCAGGTCGAGCAAAACGACCTTCGGATAGTGATCCACTTCTCGAGACGCGAACTGTCCAAGCCCGAACAGCCAATCCAATGCTTCCTGACCATCCTTTACATGCACGAGATGATTGGCAAGATTGTGCTTTCTGAGGGCGCGAATCGCGATTTCGGCGTCGCGTGAATTGTCTTCGACGAGCAGGATTTCGACGCTGTTCGACTCAATTCTCATGATCTACTCTCGCTGCCCGTCCCTAGAGAAAAATAAAACGTCGCGCCTTTGCCTATCTCGCCTTCCGCGCGCACTTTGCCGCCGTGGCGATTCACAATGCGTTGAACCAAGGCGAGACCCACACCGGTGCCTTCGAACTCCTCTTCGGTGTGAAGTCGCTGAAAGACACCGAAGAGCTTGTGCGCGTAGCGGGGGTCGAACCCCGCGCCGTTGTCTTTGACAAAATAGGTATCAATGCCATCCGCTGCAGAGGCTCCCACGAGGATCGTCGGCCTCGACTCACGATTTGTGAATTTAACAGCATTCGACAACAGATTGACCCAGACCTGCTCGATCAGGTTCCGGTCGCCGCGGGCGCTGGGGAGCGGCATCAGTTCGATGTCGAGCCGACGCTCGGGCGGCAGGCCCAGATTATCGATAACTCCTCTGACCAGTGCGGTCATATCGATGGACTGAAGGCGAATCTCCACGCGTCCGACCCGCGAGAAGGCGAGCAGGTCGTCGATCAGATTTCCCATCCGCTGGGATTCCGAGCGCACCACGTTGAGCATTCGAACGCCTTCCGCATCAAGCGTCGAACCATAGTCCTCGATGATCATGCGACTGAAACTGTCCACCCCGCGCAGCGGCGCACGCAAATCGTGTGACACCGAATAAGTGAAGGCTTCCAATTCCTGGTTGGCCGCTTCGAGCTGTTCGGTCCGCTCCACCACGCGGTGCTCAAGCTCGCTGCGGTCGTGCTCGATTTTCGCCCGGCGACGGTCGGTTATATCGGTGCACGTGCGGATCCATTCGCGCACGCTGCCATCGCTATTGGGTACAGCAGCGCCGCGCGCGTAGAAATCCCGATAGACGCCGTCATGCCGACGAATTCGGTATTCGGTTTCAAACAGGGAGCGGGTTGAAACCGCCTCGATCCAACCGGCCCGGCCACGCTCAAGATCATCGGGATGCAGTGCATTTGCCCATCCGGATCCCTGGATTTCTCCATCCTTCTGCCCCGTGTACGCCTGCCAGCTGGGCTGCGGGCCTTCAACCTGGCCGGTTGCATCCGTGGTCCAGACGATCTGGGAGGTGGCCAGGACGAGCGAACGAAAGCGCGCCTCACTGGCGGCCACGGCGGTGCTGACATCGCGGCGCTCGATGGCGCCCGTATTCAAGTGAAGCAGGACACCCAGAAACAAGCCGAGACCCAATAGCGTGCCAGTCGGCAGTATCAACAGCGTCCGCTCCACCAACAGTGCTGATTGCGCATTCCGTTGTGCCAAAAGTTGCGTTTCGTCCTTGTCCATTTCCAAGGTGAGGGTGTAGATCGCATCGAGCTGCGCTTGCCCATCATCGCTGACGAGCAGATGCACGGCTCGTTCCGCATCGCCCGCTCGCGCGACTTCCACTGCCGTTTTCAGCAGATCCACTTGCCGATCAAGTCGTGCAAGCAGATTGGCCATGCGCGCGCGCTGCTCCGAGCTACCGGTTGTCAATTCACCCAAGCGCAATCTGGACTCGAGGATTTGCCGACGTCCCTCGGTATAGCGTTGCAACGAATCCTCACGAGCGGACATTACAAAGTCGCCTACACCACTTCGTGCGATCGCGAGCCCGGCGTTCAACTGGCTTACAACGAGCTGAACGTCCTGGGCGACGCTTATTTGCCGCGAATTGGCGACGAACGCGCGCGTGCTG
>JBDSPX010000011.1:0-4430 GCA_039930065.1 Dokdonella sp. | reverse complement strand
CTCGGAGCCCTTGCTCGTGCGGACCGTATGCAGTTCCAGTACAGCGTCAACGCGACATCGCTGACGGATGCCGCTGCAACCTGGGTGCCCATTGTGGCACTCGATTTCGTCGCTCCGGTCACCAGCGGAACCGTGGGTCCGCTCGATGGCAATGCCGCAGCGAACCGGGCCTCAATCAGTGCCTCGATCACCGGCCTGAATCTCGCAGCCGGCGCAAAAATCTGGGTGCGCTGGACCGATATCAACGCAAGCAGCAACGACGATGGTCTGGCCATCGACAACATCAGTTTCGCCGTCGCCGGTGATCCTCCGGTCGATGTGCCGCCGACGGTTGTCAGCACGACTCCGGGCGACAACGCGACTGATGTCGCGCTGGCTGCGAGCTTGAGCGTGAGTTTCAGCGAGGCCGTCACCTTGACTGATCCATGGACCACGGTCAGTTGCGTGACATCCGGCAACCATGCGGCGACGGTTACTGGCGGACCGACCAGCTATACCTTGACACCGACGGCGGCATTCGCCGGCAACGAAGCCTGCACCTGGACCATTCTCGCCAGTGGCGTGGCAGACCAGGATGGAACGCCCGATTTGATGGTAAGCAACAAGGTGGTCAATTTCACAACGCTGGATCCGACCAATATCCCCGCGCCGACCGTGATCTCGATCCAGCCGGCGGACAATGCAGTCAACGTGCCGCTGGCCAGCGATGTGCGAGTCAATTTCAGCGAGGCAGTGACCACGACTGCAGGTGCATTTACGTTGTCGTGCGACAGCAACCCGATCGTGCTCGGTGAAACGGGTAGCGGCAACAACCGTACATTGACCCCGGCCACGCTGTTGCCAGCCGACGGCGTGTGCGAGTTCACGATAAATGCCGCCAATGTGCAAAACGCCAGCAGCATTCCGATGGCCCAGTCGGTCACGATTCATTTCACGGTCGGCAGCGGCAACAGCAGCACCTATTATTCCTCGGTCAACGCGAGCAGTCCGGAGCAACTGCGCTGCAGCCTGCATCTGTTGATTCGTGGTCACACTGCCTATCAATACAGTGGCTCCGGTACGAGTGTCTGGACGATTCTCGAAACGGCCCAGGCGGCGCCGGGGAATCCGAACAAGATTCTCGATGTTTACAAAAATCGTTTGTACAACACCGTCAGTGACCGTGCCGGTACGGGCAGCGGCGTCACCTACAATCGTGAGCACACGTGGCCGAATTCGTTGGGTTTCCCGGGTACGACCGGCAACCTTGGTCTGCCAAGCGCACCCTACACCGACACCCACATGCTGTATCTGTCGGATACCCAATGGAATGCCGATCGCAGCAATAGTCCCTACGGCAATTGCCCCGTGGCAGCCAGCTGTGGTGAGCGTGCCACCGAACTGAACTACGGTTTTGGCGGCGGTACCGGCTCCTATCCGGGCAACTCGAACTGGGTCAACAACAATACGTATGAAACCTGGAACCACCGCAAGGGTGATGTCGCGCGCGCGGTCATGTACATGGCAATCCGCTACGAGGGCGGCGTTGATCCGACCAGTGGCCAGAACGAGCCAGAACTCGAGCTTACCGACAATCGAGCTCTGATCATCGGCAGGAACGACTATTCGCAAACCGCCTATATGGGCTTGCTCACCGACTTGCTTGCCTGGAGCGCCGGCGATCCTCCGGATGCCGAGGAAGTCGCTCGCAACGGCGTGATCCAGACTTTCCAGGGCAACCGCAACCCGTTCATTGATCATCCGGAATGGGTGACGCGCGCCCTGTTCGAATCGAGCAACCCGGCGATCTGCGAACCGCTCGGCAACGATGTGATCTTTGCCGATGGGTTCGATGCGCCGGTGGCGTCGGCGATTCATTGATGGTGAAAGAAAGCCCGCGAATCGCCGGTTAGCACTCTGCGGACAGCGCTTTCGTCAGGGCAGAGTGCCCAGCCCCCATTCACAGGCCGCCCCGCCTCTGTAGGAGCCCCTTCAGGGGCGAGCTTTACCAAGCGACGATAGAAGCTCGCCCCCGAAAGGGACTCCTACGGGTCTGCCGACCTTTTTGCATGGCAATCTGATATGTCCATCTTGATCGTCCATTGCAGCTGCGCCGCTGATGGCAGCGCGGCCAACATCGCCAAGGCCCTCGTCGAAGAGCGCCTGGCCGCTTGCGTCTCGGTGCAGCCGGGTGCGCGCTCGACCTTTCGTTGGCAGGGTGAAACGCACACGGATGACGAGGTGCTGCTGTTGATCAAGACGACGCACGCGCGCTACCCGGCAATGGCCGCGCGGCTGCTTGAACTGCATCCGTATGAACTGCCTGAGATAATTGCGGTCGATGTCAGCGCGGCGCATGCGCCTTATGCGGCATGGGTCGAGCAACAGGTCGGGGAAGATTGACCTTTGGCTGGCCCCCATTTTATCCGGAGTGATCCCTTGTCCCGTTTCCTGCTCGCCTTTGTGCTGTCGTTTGTTGCATTCGCCAAGCTCGGCCACGCGCAGGAGCAGGATGGATTACTGCCCGTCGAACAGGCTTACGTGCTCAAGGCCGAGCTTGCCGCGCCGGATCGCATCGCCCTGCATTGGACGATTGCCAAGGACTATTACCTCTACAAGAGCCGGATCAAGGCCAAGACCAGCCAGCCTGGCCTGACCCTGGTTGCACTCGATCTGCCGAAAGGGATAGAGAAGCACGATGAATTCTTCGGCGATGTCGAGATCTTCCACGGCACGATCGAGGGCAGCCTGCCTTTCACGCTGGCGGATGCGACGGCGGCTACGGTCGATGTCACGATCACCGTGCAGGGCTGTCACGAGACCGAGCCGAAGATCTGCTATCCGCCGTATCCGGTAAAGCTTTCACTCGCACGTGAAGCTATCGCGGCCGCGCTGCCGGCGAGTCCGCTGGCTGAAAAATTTGGTGCAGGGCTCGGCATCGGCTCGGCTATCGATTCAATCGATACGGATGAAGCCTTGCCCGCCGAGCAGGCCTTCGTGTTCGAAGCGATCGAGATGAGTCCAACCGAGATTCTCGCGCGCTGGACCATGCCCAAGGGCTATTACCTCTATCGTGACAAGAGCCATGTGAGTGTCGTTGACGGGCGCGACGTGGAAGTCGGCGCACCGCGCTGGCCGTCGGGTGTCGATCACACCGATGAACATTTCGGCACGGTCGTCGTCTACTACGATCAGGTTGAGCTGCCGATTGCGGTGCGCCGCGCCGATGGCAAGGCGCAAACGATCCACTTGCAGGGTGAGTTTCAGGGCTGCAAGGAAAACGGCATCTGTTATCCGGTCATGCAGCGCACGGTTAGCGTTGATCTCGATCCGGCCAGTGTCGATGAGCTTGCAGCTGCCGCGAAATCTTTTGTTCCTGCACCGACGCCTGATGTCGAGAATGGCAAACCCGATGCGTCATCCGACAATGCATTGCGCTCGACGCCGCCCGTGGTCAGCAGCATCGGCGTGCTCAGTGCATTGTTGTTCGCCTTCCTCGGCGGCATCGTCTTGAATCTGATGCCCTGCGTGCTGCCGGTGTTGTCGTTCAAGGTCATCGGTCTGGCCCAGAGTGGTGAGAGTCTGGCCAAGGCGCGCAGTCATGCGCTCTGGTACACCGCGGGTGTGCTCGTTTCATTTGCCGTGATCGGATTGCTGGTGATCGCACTGCGTTCCGCCGGGCAGGCGTTGGGGTGGGGTTTCCAGCTGCAGCAGCCGGGCTTTGTCGCCATTCTTGTCTACATTTTGCTTGCCGTTGGTTTGAGTCTTTCGGGCGTTTTCACGATCGGCGCAAGCCTGGCGGGTACCAGTCAGGATCTCGCCTCGCATTCGGGTCCGGCCGGTGATTTCTTCACCGGCGTGCTGGCCTGTGTGGTGGCGAGTCCGTGCACGGCGCCGTTCATGGGACCAGCGTTGGCCTTCGCGTTTTCCTCCTCCTCGATCGTTGCTTTACTGATCTTCCTTGCGCTCGGACTCGGGCTGGCGCTGCCATTTTTACTCGTCGGCTTTGTGCCGGCACTCGCTTCGCGCTTGCCCAAGCCGGGCGCATGGATGGAAACCTTCAAGCAAGTGCTGGCCTTCCCGATGTATCTGACCGCGGTCTGGTTGGTTTGGGTGCTCGGCAAGCAGCGCGGTGTTGACGCGATTGGTCTCGTCCTCGCTGGTGCTGTGGTTCTCGCGCTGGCGCTGTGGTGGATCGAACGCAGCCGTTTCGCCGGCAAGCCGCTTGCGCGCGTGCTCGGCGTCCTCGTGTTGATCGCTTCCCTGGTGCCGATCTGGATGATCGCAAAGCTCGAAGCTCCGTCAAAATCTGCCGTCGAACCGGGCTCGGCGATTGCCTACTCGAAAGACAAGCTCAGCGCCTTGCGCGCCGACGGGCGCACGGTCTTCGTCAACATGACCGCCGACTGGTGCGTGACCTGCAAGGCGAATGAAAAAAGTGTACTCGGAAC
>JBDSPX010000010.1:0-6052 GCA_039930065.1 Dokdonella sp. | reverse complement strand
TTGCCCGCGCGCTTGATCAACAACCCGGTCAGGCCGATTCGACTCCCGCCAATGCCTGGATCACACCGCTTTATGCGAGCCCCGAGCAACTGCGCGGCGACCTGGTTACAACAGCGAGTGATGTGTTCTCGCTCGGCCTGATCCTTTTTGAACTCTTGGCCGGACGCCGCGCGCGTGTCGACGCCGATGACCACACGATCACGATGCTCGGCCAATCGGCGGTAAAGCCCAGCGAACTCGCACAGGCCATGCCTTGGGCGTTGCGTTTGCGCGGGGATCTTGATGCGATTGTCCAACGGGCCACGGCCGCGGATCCGGCGCAGCGATATGAATCCGCCGAGTCCCTGGCGGCGGATCTGCAGCGTCATCTTGATTTGCTCCCGGTCAGTGCACGACCTTCAACCAGACACTATCGTTTCGCCCGCCTGATACGTCGACGCTGGCCGCTCTTCGCCGCGGGGATACTGCTGATTCTTGTCGTGAGTGTATTCACCTGGCGTCTTGCGGCCGAGCGCGACCGAGCCCTCGGTGCGGAAGCCGACGCGGTCATCCAGGCGCGCACAGCGGAGCGGGTCAGTGATTTTCTGGTTTCGGTTTTCAGTGTTTCCAATCCGAAGCTCAATCAGAAGCGCGATATCAGCGCCCGTGAAGTCCTCGATGAGGGTGCCAAGCGCATCGAGGGAGAACTGGCTGATTCGCCTCGGGTAAAGGCAAGGATGCTACAGGTGCTCGGCACGGCTTACCGTCATATTGGCGAATCAAAACGAGCCGTCGAGCTTCTCGGTTCGGCCGCGGATCTGTATCTCGATCCGCGCGTCAATCAACCGCTCGATGCGGCCAACGTGCTCAGTGCGCTGGCTGTGGTCTACAGCAACAATGAGTATCCATCGAGCAAGGCGGACGAGGCTGCTAGCCAAGCACTTCGACTGCGCGAGTTGCATGTGGCGCCCGATTCCTTGCCGATCGCCGAGGCGTTGAACACGCTCGGTATCGTGCGCCAGTCTGAAGATCGCTACGACGAAGCTGCGGCGTTTTTAAATCGTTCCTTGGCTATTCGTGAGCGCCTGGCGGGAAAGGAGTCGATGGAGGTTGCCAGCAATCTGCACAATCTTGGACTTGTGGAATTGAATCGTGGAGACAATCTGACCAAGGCGATTGAATACTTCGAGCGTTCGCTGGCGATCAAGAAGAGGCTCATCGGTGATCACAATCCGGATGTCGAGATCACCCAAGGCGATCTTGGCAGGGCGCTGCGCGATGCCAAGCAGCGTGATCGAGCGGTCGAAATCTTCAGGGCCAATCTGGCATTGGCGCGCGATCTCTATGGCGACGAAAGCGAGTTGGTAGCGGGAAATCACAACGAACTCGGCTACACGTTTCACGACATGGGGCGTTTTGCCGAGGCGGCCAACGAGTACCGTTCAGCGATGACGATCCGGCAGAAACTCGGTGCCGACAAGGGTGCGTCGTTTGCCATTCCACTGAACAATCTTGCTTCGGCCTACGAGGACATGGGTGACTTCGCCGCTGCGGAGCCGATGTTCCGGCGTTCGCTCGAATTGCGCATGGGTGGTCAGGATCCTGGCAGTCCCCTCATTGCGAACGGCGAATACAATTTGGCGCGCCTGCTGGTCAAGCAAGGGCAACGCAAGGAGGCTGCCGAGCTTGCTGCCAAGGCATTGGTGATCTATCGCAAGCGTTTTGGCGAGGATCATCGCAATGTCATCAAGGTTCAGCTGCTTGAGGTTGAGCGAATGCTTGACGACCGAGAGTTCGACAAAGCGGCGGCTCTGCTTGCGAAGGTTCAGGCGTCTGCGGCCGACATTGGCGATGCGGTAGTCGCCCGAAGGGAGGCGCTGGTCGCTCGAACTGCATTGGTTCGAGGCGACAAAAAAATCGCACTCGAAGCCAGCGAAGCGGCATGGAGTGCCATTCGCAAGGCTTGGGGCGAGCACCACCCGCTGATTCTCGAATACGCGCTCACCTACGCGCGACAGCTGCGCGGCGCGGGCGAAGCGCAGCACGCGAACCAGATCTTGCAGTCGGTCAAGGATCTTGCGCCTGCATTTCTGGAAACATCACCGGTGCGTCTGGAGCTCGTGCACGCATTGCAGGAAGCCGGTCGCTGATCGCGAGGCGGCGTGGCCTTCGGACTATTTCGCTGCCTCGAATACGAGAAGGCCGGCCTGTTGCCAGACCGGCTCGTAGTGGCTTCCATGCCCTGTGGTTCGGACGCTTCAGTAGTTGCCTACCTTGTGCATTTGAAATTAGAAGCGTGCTTCAGCACTGACCGAAATCATGTCCGGATCAATCTTCAGTCCGTTCTTGTCGGCCTTGTAGTAGTCATAGTTGAGTCCGACGCTGAACTTGTCGCTGAAGTCATAGCCGACGCCGGCGCCCGCATACCATTTGTTACTCGTGTCATCGACGCCAACCGGGAGGCCGGCAACGAGGTAATCGCCCTTGATGTCGGCGCGGAAAAGACCCGTGCGACCGCTCACGTACCAGTTGTCGCCGAGATTCCAGTGTGCATTGACACCAGCGGTCCAGCCACTGAGTTCGGCGTTGCGCAGCAGTGCCGTGCCAGGTATGGCTGCGGAGGCACTCGATTTCGGTGACCAGCTACCGAGGTCGGTGTAACCGCCTTCGATACCGAGTGCAAAGTTCGGGGCGAGCGCCCAGCGGTAGCCGATGTTGGCGTTGTATGCGGTGTCGTTGTCGTCATAGATCCCTTTGCTCAAGGTCGACTGTCCGACGCTTCCGTTGACGAAGAAGCCGCCTTTGTTTTCAGCGGCGTGGCCGAGGACGGGCAGGGCGGCGAGTCCGGCGGCAGCAAGTGCAAGGATCATCAGGGTGTTTCTCATGGGAGTAGCTCCAGCATTTATGTGGGGAGAGAACCGTTCTCGTCACCGCGAGACTCGGGACCGGGCTTGGACGCGATCGGTGGAATTCCGTTCCGTCCTTGCGCCGAACCCCTTATGTGGGATTCACCGAACCGATTTCAATACTCATCGGTACATTATTTGTTGCGCGGCGGAAAGCGCAGGAAAATCAGGTAGATGAACGGGCTGGCCAAGCTCATATCAGTAGCCCGTGGCACTCGTTGGACGGACAAACCCGAGGAATTCGATTTTGCGCATCGAACGTGGACGGCCGAAAAGACAATCAGGCGCTGATCGGCGACAATGCGCCCCCCTTGCGGTCACCTGCCGGTCCGGCCGCGTCATCCAGTCGAGTCCGAATCATGTCGAGCCGCAAAGAACTCGCCAACGCCATCCGTGCGTTGGCCATGGACGCCGTCCAAGCCGCCAATTCTGGTCATCCGGGCATGCCGATGGGCATGGCCGACATCGCCGAAGTGCTGTGGAATGACTTCCTCAGGCACAACCCCAAGAATCCGAAGTGGGCCAATCGGGACCGTTTCGTGCTCTCGAACGGGCATGGTTCGATGCTGGTTTACGCGCTGCTGCACCTGAGCGGCTATGCGCTGCCGATCAAGGAGCTCAAGAACTTCCGCCAGCTGCATTCAAAGACGGCCGGGCATCCCGAATACAGTGAGACCCCGGGCGTCGAAACCACGACAGGCCCACTCGGGCAAGGTCTCGCCAATGCGGTCGGCATGGCCTTGGCCGAGCAAGTGCTCGCCGCGCGATTCAATCGTAATAGCCTCGATATTGTCGATCATCGAACCTTTGTCTTTCTTGGCGATGGTTGTCTGATGGAAGGTATTTCGCATGAAGTCGCATCGCTGGCCGGTACGCTCGGACTCGGCAAGCTGGTTGCAGTTTGGGATGACAACGGCATTTCGATTGATGGCGAGGTCGAGGGTTGGTTTACCGATGACACGCCGAAACGCTTCGAGGCTTACGGCTGGAACGTGATCCGTGGTGTCGACGGCCATGATCCGGCAGCGATCAAGGCCGCCATCGAATCGGCCACAGGGCAAATGCAAAAGCCGACGCTGATCTGTGCCAAGACCATCATCGGTTTCGGTTCGCCGAACAAGCAAGGCAAGGAATCCTCGCACGGCTCGGCACTCGGCAAGGATGAAGTCGCCGCGACGCGCGCCCAGCTCGGCTGGAATCATGCGCCGTTCGAAATTCCGGACGATATCTACGCGGCATGGAATGCCGACGCTGCCGGTGCCGAGCGTGAAGCGGAATGGAATGGATTGTTCGAGCGCTACAGCGCCGCCCATCCCGAACTCGCCGCGGAATTCGAGCGCCGCCAACGGGGTGCATTGCCGGAAGATTTCGCCGCTACTGCGGATGCCTGGATTGCCAGGTTGCAATCGGAGGGTCCGGCTGTGGCTTCACGCAAGGCCTCGCAGATGGCCCTGGATATGTTTGGCCCACTATTGCCTGAGTTGATCGGCGGATCGGCTGATCTGGCCGGCTCGAACCTGACCATCTGGAAGGGCTCGAAGAACGTGCTCAGTCACGATGCGTCGGCCAATTACGTGCATTACGGCGTGCGTGAATTCGGCATGAGCGCGATCGCCAACGGGCTCGCGTTGCATGGCGGTTTCATTCCGTACGACGCGACCTTTCTCGTATTCTCCGATTACGCGCGCAACGCGGTGCGCATGAGCGCATTGATCCCGACGCGCGCGATCCATGTTTACACACATGATTCGATCGGACTCGGCGAAGACGGTCCAACCCATCAGCCCGTCGAGCATCTGGCCAGCTTGCGCTATATCCCGAACAACGATGTTTGGCGTCCTTGCGATGCGGTGGAATCCGCGGTGTGCTGGAAGCGCGCGATCGAGCGCAGCAATGGCCCGTCATGTCTGATCTTCTCTCGCCAGACCCTCGTGCATCAGCCGCGCAGCGATGAGCAGGTCAGCGATATTGCGCGCGGCGGCTACGTGCTTTCCGATCCGCCGAGTGCAAAATTCGATTTGATCCTGATTGGAACCGGATCGGAAGTTGAGCTCGCCATGCAGGCAATGCGCATCCTCGCCGATCAAGGCGTCGCCGCACGCGTTGTTTCGATGCCATGTACGAGCGTGTTCGATGCGCAACCGGTTGAATACCGCGAAGGCGTGTTGCCTTCATGGTGTCGTCGTCGCGTGGCAGTCGAAGCGGGCGTTTCCGACTTCTGGCGCAAGTACGTCGGCCTCGATGGCGATGTTGTCGGTCTCGATACCTTCGGCGCATCGGCACCCGCAGAGCAGCTCTATCAGCACTTCGGCATCACCGCCGAAGAAGTCGCAGACCGAGCCAAGTCGCTGACCTGAGTGATGGGTCGGATCTGACAGGAATGGATGAATGCACTTAGGTCGTGGGAGATGGATTCAGCCACTTGTCCCCTGTTGGGGGCGACGCCCTTCTCCGCCGACTGGAGGAGAAGGCCGAGAGCAGGGCAATTGTCCGATCTCGGGCGGCTGAATCTCCCACGGGGTCACGCAAAAGAAAAACAGGTAATTCAGTGGCAGCCTTCAATACCGAACACGTAACCGGCGTGCGGCACTGGAATGATTTCCTTTTCAGTTTCACGACGACGCGCGATGCTGGCCTGCGCTTCGAGAACGGTCAGTTCATCATGATCGGCTTGCCGGTCGATGGGCGTCCGCTGCTGCGTGCCTACAGCATCGCCAGCGCGAACTATGAAGAGCATCTCGAATTCTTCAGCATCAAGGTTGCCGATGGGCCATTGACCTCGCGTCTGCAACATCTGCAAATCGGCGACGAGATCCTGATCGGCAGCAAACCGACGGGTACTTTGTTGCTGCATGATCTGAAGCCTGGTCGAAATCTCTATCTGCTCTCGACCGGTACCGGCCTCGCACCTTTCCTCGGCATCCTGCGTGATCCGGATACCTGGGAACGCTTTGACAAGGTGATCCTTGCGCATGGCGTGCGCCAAGTCGCCGACCTCGCCTATCGCGAAACCTTCGAAAGCGAGCTGCCGAATCACGAGTATTTCGGCGAGGCGGTGAGGGCCAAGTTTGTCTACTACCCCTGTGTAACGCGCGAGGAATTTCGTCATCAAGGCCGAATCGATCAGCTGCTCGATAGCGGTAAGCTCTGCGCCGACGTTGGCCTGC
>JBDSPX010000009.1:0-3431 GCA_039930065.1 Dokdonella sp. | reverse complement strand
GTTCGAGTTTTCGCGCGTAGTTTTGCCAGCTCAGATGGCGGCTTCCGATGATTTTTGAATCCCAGATCAAATGCAGATTGCTGCCCTTGCCGCGCAAGCGCACCTGATAGTTGTTGCCACCGCGATCGCTTCGATAGCTGGCGTGCAGCGGCTGATGCGCGTCACCGACAAAATGCACGAGATAGCGCAGCGCCTCGGCACGGCTACGATCCGATGCAGATCGATCGCCAAGCACGGCGGCATAGCGATTGATCGCGGCCACCACGCATTGACCATTCGCACAGATTTTTGGCGGATCGTAGTGGCAACGCGAATCGGCGAAGTTGACGAAGTGAAGTCGTGAGGTCGCGCGCGACAACTCGCGTTGCGATGGATCGCTGCGCATTTCGTCCGCCCAGTTGGCGATGTCGGTCAGCGATTTCGCGCCGAGCACGCCAAGAAGGCGACGAACTTCGCGGCCGGTTTTCATATCGAGCTGATGTTCGGCAAGCTTGGCCACGATGCGGTGCCCGCTCGGCCCCCACGCCGAGGCGATCGAAGGAAGCAGGGTGATCGAAATTGCCAGCCATGCAAGCGCACTCGCGCCGCAGCGGCCTTGCATCATGTCTCGAAACCCTCGCTCTGCAGCGGAATCTTCAGGTAAGCCTGATCACCCGCTTCGGGTGATGGCAGCCGGCCCGCACGGATATTCACCTGCAACGCCGGCCACAGCAGTTTCGGGACCGCCAGCGTGGCATCACGCTGAGTGCGCATCTCGACAAAATCAGTTTCACTGGTGTCGGCACGGAGATGGATGTTGTCGGCCTTTTCCGCCGCGATCGTCGTATTCGCAATCGGCTCTTGCCCGTGAATCGGATAGTCGTGGGCAAGGAAAACCCGAGTCGCGTCGGGAAGCGAATACAAGCGCCGGATCGAGCGGTACAAGGTCGAAGCATCCGCACCCGGGAAATCGCAGCGAGCCGTGCCGCCTTGCGGGGAAAATAGCGTGTCGCCTACAAAAACGGCATCGCCAAACTGATAACTGAGGCTGTCGGGCGTATGTCCCGGCGTGGCGATGACGTGACCATCAAGATCCCCGATGCAAAGCGTTTCGCCATCGAGAAACAGTGCATCGAACTGCCGACCATCGGCGACGAACTGGTCATCGAGATTGAGCTTCTCCTTGAACGTCTCTTGCACGCCGATGATGCCCCGACCGATGCCGATTGCTGGCGACGCACTGCCATCGACCAGCTGGTGCTTTAGCCAGGCGGCCGCGCTCAAGTGATCGGCATGCGCGTGGGTTTCGAGGATCCAGTCAACGCCAAGATCGGTTGTCGCGATGTATTCCAGTACGCGCTGCGCACTATCGGTGCTGATACGGCCCGATGACAAATCGAAATCGAGTACCGGATCGATAATCGCGGCGCGCCGGGTCGATGGATCAACCACGACATGCATCCAAGTTCCTGTCGTGGTGTGGTGGAAGCTGCGGACAAGTGGGTTCATGTGGCGCCCAAGCAAACCATTGAGCGCGGAATTTAGCAGAGCTTCGCAGTTTTCGTATGCGTGACGGTCAATCCCATTGGACCCATCCGAATGGCGCTGTGCGGCGGATTGGCGGGGCCGCTACACTATGCGTCCGTTTTTCCCCCTTCGTCGAGGAGTGTGCAATGGCAGTCAAGGTCGCCATCAATGGTTATGGTCGTATCGGTCGCAACATGTTGCGTGCGCTGTACGAAGCGAAGCGCAACGGCGAGATCCAGATCGTGGCGGTCAACGATCTCGGCGACGCGGCGACAAATGCGCACCTGACCCAGTACGACACCGCACACGGCCGTTTCCCGGGCGAAGTCGGCGTCGACGGCGGTGACCTGATCGTCAATGGCGATCGCATCAAGGTGTTTGCAGAGCGCGATCCGTCCAAGTTGCCGTGGGGCGATCTCGGCGTCGATGTCGTGCTGGAATCGACTGGCTTCTTCACGAGCAAGGCCAAGGCCGGTGCGCACATCAATGCCGGCGCGAAAAAGGTCATCATTTCCGCACCAGGTGGCAGCGATGTTGACGGCACCTTTGTCTATGGCGTCAATCACGACCAGCTGACTTCGGCGCACCAGGTCATCTCGAACGCCTCATGCACGACCAACTGCCTCGCGCCGCTGGCCAAGGCGCTCAACGAGAAGATCGGCATCGTCCACGGTCTGATGACGACGATCCACGCGTACACGAATGATCAGGTGCTGACCGACGTCTATCACTCGGATCTACGCCGCGCGCGTTCGGCCACGCATTCGCAGATTCCAACCAAGACTGGCGCCGCTGCTGCTGTCGGGCTGGTTCTGCCCGAACTCAATGGCAAGCTCGATGGTTTCTCGATGCGTATTCCGACCATCAATGTTTCGGCTGTTGACCTGACCTTTGTTGCTTCGCGTGCGACCACCAAGGAAGAGATTGATTCCGTGATGCAGGCAGCGGCCGATGGCGCCTACAAGGGCGTGATTGGCGTCAACACCCAGCCGCTCGTCTCGATCGACTTCAACCACAACCCGCTGTCCTCGGTTTACGACGCGACCCAGACCCGCGTCATGGGCGGCACCTTGGTCAAGGTGCTGAGCTGGTACGACAACGAGTGGGGTTTTTCGAACCGCATGCTCGATATGACCCTGGCTCTGGTGAATGCGAAATAGCAGGAATCAAGAGTAGCGAGTCGGGAATAACGGATTCGCGCATCGGAAACTGCAGGAAGCGTCTTCAGCCGCTTCCTGCAAGTTGGCGCAAGACTGCTTTCCCGATTCCTGATTGCCTACTCTGAATCGACGTGCCATCAGCGTTGGCGGATTGGTTTGCTGACGCCAATGTCGGGTGATAACTCGAAGAACAAGCAGTGGCGCGCAAGGACCATCGTGAAAAGGGAAGCTGCAACCGTACCTCTCAGCCAACAGCTCATTGTATGTGCGGTTTTCTGTGCGCTGGCAGTCGCGGTGATTTTGCAATTTCATCGCCAGCCCGATGTAGCAGCGGTTGTTCGCGGCCTGCCTCTTATTTATCAAACTCTGATCGGCGTCACGTTTGGCGCGCTCTATTGGGTCGCTTCGCTGCTGGGCGCACGGTTCATCGCGAGGCGGAAGTCAGCGCAGCACATTGCGCAGAGCTACAGTCGTCTGGATCTAAGCGGCTGGAACCCACTATGGATCGCGCTGGCAGCCGGTTTCGGAGAGGAGCTCTTCTTTCGTGGTGCTTTGCAGCCGCTAATGGGTATCTGGCTTACGTCGATACTGTTTGTGCTCGCCCATATCCGCGCTTACCGTTTCAAAACGCTGGACAAGCGTGTTTTGCTGCAGGCGTTCTCGATTTTTTCCATCAGCATTTTCTTTGGATTCGTGGCGCACTATGCCGGTCTCATCACCGCCATGATCGTCCACGCAGCCATGGATGTCGTGAGTCTGTATTTC
>JBDSPX010000008.1:0-7722 GCA_039930065.1 Dokdonella sp. | reverse complement strand
GCAAGGCGAGCGCCAGAATCGCAACACCGGCAATCAGCGCATTGCGCAATTGTTCGCGGGCAAATGCCAGATCCACGCGGCCTCGAAGCTGAGGCAGGGCCGCCAGCAGCAAGCTGCCGACGCGCTTGCCATCAAGCTCAATCGGCACGCTGGCCGAATTACGCGCAATCGCGGGGTCGCCGACCACCGGCTTTCCATTCGCATCGAGCAACAGCAGTCGCGAGATCACATTGCCCTCGACTTCGCGCCGTCGCTCGCGCCATTCCGGTGGTGCTGGACGATGGTGAAAATCGTCGTCATCCGGAGGTCGCGGTGGCGGATCCCGTTGCGGTCGTGGTGGACGGCGCAAGGCGCGACGCAGGTCAGGCGCGATCAGTTCGGCCATTTGACGGCCGTTGTTGCCGAGGAAGTCCCAGCTGCCGTTTTCGGCATAGGCTTCGGACAGTCGATCGGCTGCCGGTTGCAGGCGTTCGAGCGCGGCTTCATCGAGATAGGCGAGGAAGCCACGGCGGAACGCCTGCTGCTGCCAGACCACGAAACCGGCCAGCGCAATGCTCGAAAGCGCGGCGAAAGTCAGAAACAGGCGTTGCCAGAGGCGCAGGTTCATTGTCGCAGTCGCAGGATCAGGAGTGAAATCATGGGCGCACGATAGCGCGGCCGAGATCCGCTGATTCAATCTGCGCAGAATTTCCATGATTCCTCTGCGCTTACTGCGCATTCGTGAGCCAAGCTGCAATCACGAGACGATCCGGCAAGCGGCGCTGCGAAATCCGTCTGCAGCCATACCTCCGCTGCCAGACCATCCCTGGGCCTGGCACCTCGAATCCCCACCAACCCATTGACTTGCCGGAATCGTCTCGTAAACCTCCCTACCCGCAAAAGGAAACACTCATGAAAGTATTCAACCCAAAGGCCCTCGCCACTGCGGTTCTGATCACCCTCCTCGCGACGACGGCGTATGCCGATCCGCATTCCGGCCATGAACGGAAAACGCAGGAAGAGCAGCTCGCCACGCTTCCTGGACTGACTCAGGCCCAGCGTGACGACATCGTTCGAATCGAGAAGGAAAATCGCGAGGCGCAGCGCGCATTGATGGAATCCACACGCACGCAGCATGAACAGCTGCGCGACCAGGCCACCCAGAAACTGCGCACCGCGTTGGGTGACAAGGCCTATGCGACGTATGTGACCTGGAAGCTTGAACAACGCGGACAGCATCGCGGTGAGCGTCGCCGCGGTCGCATGGGACAGCGTCCGTCGCCACCCGCTGGTGATCAGGAGATGGAGCCGGCTGCCGGAGAGTGAATCCTGCTGCTGGTATCAGGATGATCGATCAGGGACCGCTGCGACCACGAGACGCAGCGGTCCTCCTGCGCTCAAGGCATCGAAGGGATAGCAGGTGACCAGCAGGAGTGCATCGCCATCGCCTTCAGAATCGAGGCGTTCAACGCTCGAATCGGCAATGCGCATCGAGGCAATTCGCATCCGATGGGAGCCCGTGGCATTGTCAATCTCAATCGTATCGCCGATACGTACATCGCGTAAAAAGGAAAAATGCGTATCACGATGCGCACTGATAACGCTGAGTCCCGATGTTCCGGGCATGGCGCTTGATTGCGCCCAACCCGGCCCGAATGCAAGGGTACGACCCGAATCGCCGCTCAACACGATTTCATCGACATCGAGTCGTTCAAGTTTCAAGCGTGCCACCGGCGACGTGTCGGCCCACGGCCAGGGTTTCGTCGCGACACCGGTTTGCAAGCGCTGCTGCCACGCGCGCTGCAGCAGCACCTGCGCGAGTTCGGCCTTGGCATCCATATAGCCGGCATGGCCGAGCGGTACGCAGGCGCACAGGGCCAGCAGCAAGGCGATGCGGCGGTTCCGGGCGTATCTTGGTGATTGCATCGTCATAGTCTGGATGCCTGTCGTTAGATCGAGACGCCGATCACGCGCATAGCGCGATCGCAACTGTTCCAAACCCTCGTAGGAGCGCCTTCAGGGGCGAGCTTTCCCGCCTCGCGGCCCGCAGAGCTCGCCCGTAAACGGGCTCCTACGGAAACACTGGTCGCTGTGAATTTGACCGGATTCCTTGTGGCCATCGGCCGTGATAGAAGCCAGACCCATGGGCTGCTAGAGCGAGATCCAATCGTTGACGGGATAGTCATCGTGCTTGTCTTTTGTGCGGCTGACGCATTCGACGCCGAGCGGTTGCAGTGACACCCTGGCTTCACCATCGAACCAGTCATCAGTGCCGTCGTCATTGATGTCGTCATGCGATGAAATAGGCAGCCAATTCAGTGATGAAAGCTTCATAGCGATTCTCCAGATTCAAGCAGCGAACGAGGGCTCTTCGCGGCGGCGCCCGCCCCAGGCGAACAGTCCGGCAATCAGCAGCACAATCAGGCCGATCAGCATCTGCAGGGGCGCCGACGTCGCGGTTGAGGCATACGCGAGGCTGCCGGCCGGATCACCATTGGCGATGCGTCGGGAAACCAGATCGTCCGCACTATCGCGAACCGGTGTTTGCTCGATCGCGATCAGGCTCGTGTACGCGCTGACCAGATGATGATCGATGGCCAGTTGCAGTACCTGATCGCGCACCTCCTCAGGTTTGGCGCCGCGATCGATCGATTGTTCGAGGTTCTCGATCTTGCGCTGCGCCCACAACCGGGCGATGCCCGGCACACTCGCCGCACGATCGAGCGGCAACGATTTCGCCCACGTCGTTTCGCTGTTGGCGGCACGCGCTTCGAGCGTGCCGCGCAGGTTCGACAGCTTGGCGACGACGACCAGCGGCTCGCCTGCATAAAGATCGGGCAGGCGCTGCGGATAGCTGTCGGCTACTCCAGGCCAGCTCAATGAGAGATCGCGCAAGGCCGGACGATCAAGCTTGCCGAACAGCTCACGCATGCGCTCAGCGACTTCCGCCGGGCCGCGAATCACGATCGACGAACCGCGACCGGACGTCGCTGCGCGTTCTATGAACTGCGCATTCGGCGCACTGCCGATGCCGATCGGAAACAAACGTGACTGGCCGAGATCGTGATCGATCAGCTGATACAAACCACCCGCATCGTCGACCGCACCATCGGTGGCGAACACGACCTGGCGCACGTAACCGGCAGGCGGCGTGCCGCGCAGCGCAGTGCGCAGGGCCGGAATCATCTCGGTACCACCGGTGGCGCGCAACCTTGCGATCCACTCGCGTGCCAGAGCAATATCTTCGGGTGTCGCGGCCACCGCATTATCAAACAGCGATTCGGTCACCGAGTTGAACTGGATGACATTGAAGCGATCACTTGGGCGCAGCGAAGACAAGGCCAGATCGAGCGCTTCGCGCGCCTGTTTGATTGACTCGCCCTCCATCGAGCCCGAGGTGTCGATGACGAGGATCAGTTCGCGCGGCAGCGGATTTGCCAGCGCGCTGTTCGGCAGCATCATGACCATCGCATAGGTTTCGCCATCGACGGTCTCGGTCAGCATCGCCGAGGCCGGTGCCGCGCCAAGCACGGGCGCCCATTCGAGGACAAAATCGCGATCCGCCGGGACGCTGCCTTGAGCCAGCGCAATCGAATAGCTCGTACCGTGACGGCTCACTTTCAGCGCATGGGTGGAACTCTCGACGCGGCTCAACGCAAGACCTGGATCGAGTTCAAGGTCGATCGAAACGCGGGGCGCATCGCTGCTGTGAACATCATCTTGCGTTGTCGACGGCGCGTTTGTGTCGTCGTCATTGCTCTGCGCGCGATAGCGCGGCGTATAGGTCAACGGCAGGGTCAGGGAGAAACGATCGTCGTGGTAGCCAATCTGCTGCCACCAGCGCACCTCGACGTCGATCGTTTCGCCCGGACCGACGTTGGCCACGGCGGTGCGAAACAGGTTGGCGCGATCGGCTTCGACGAGGGCGACATGTTTCCCGCTCGCGGCCGCTTCGACATATTCGCTGCGCGCCTGTTCCTTTTCGCGGATCTCGCCGACGATGACGCGTTCTCCGACGCGCAAAGTCATGTCATGCACCGCGGCGCCTTCAGGCAGCGGCAACAGATACTGCGCCTCGACCCATTCGCGGCTGGCATTGGTGAAGCGTTGATGGATGCTGGCTTCGGCGACGAGTCCGCCGATTTTGTAGTGGACATCGCTGGCCAGCGCAACGAGTTCAAACGGTTGGCCGTCCCTGGCCGTTGCCTTGATCGTGCCGAACCCGGTTTCCGCGCGCGCCCCGGCGACGAAGCCGAGCAGCAAGACGGCAATGGCGAAGATCGTGCGCAGCGGTTCGAAGCCACGCTTGAGATCGGTGTTGATTTCGTCATGGTTCGCTTTCATCGCAGGCTCCCGGTCGGTTCGATGCCATTCAAGCGGGTACGCAGGCCCGAGTCGCGGCTGATCACTGACCGCTTCACGATCACTTGTGTCGAATTGCGGGCAATCGCGCTTCACGCATTGCGGCGCAGGCATTGCGCTGCGTAAGCTGGCTTCAATTCAAAAGGAGCCATCCCATGCCACGCAGCATCGCCATCGTCGAAGACGAACCGCTGATCCGAGCCAACTACGTCGAAGCGCTGACCCGCGCCGGCTACGAAGTGCGCGGCTATGCCGGCCGCGCTGAAGCCGAGAGCGCGTTTGCCCAGCGCATGCCCGAGCTGGTCATCATCGACGTTGGCCTCGGCGATGAACCCGAAGGTGGATTTGATCTTTGCCGCAACTTGCGCGCCAAAGCGGCCACGTTGCCGATCATTTTTCTGACCGCGCGTGATTCGGATTTCGATGTGATCTCGGGTCTGCGTCTCGGCGCCGATGACTATCTGGCCAAGGATGTCTCATTCCATCAACTCGCCGCGCGCATCAGCGCCCTGTTCCGCCGTATGGAAGCGATGCGCAAACCGACCGCCGCCGACAGCGTTCACGAGGAAGGCCCGTTGCGCATCGAATCCGAACGCATGCGCGTGACCTGGAGTGGCGAAGAAGTCCCGTTGACCGTCACCGAATTCTGGATGGTGCATACCCTTGTGCGTTTTCCGGGTCATGTGAAAAGCCGTGAACAACTGATGCGCGACGCCCAGGTCGTCGTCGACGACGCCACCATCACCTCCCACATCAAACGCATCCGCCGCAAGTTCATTGCAATCGATCCCGCGTTCGACGCGATCGATACCGTGCATGGGGCGGGGTATAGATGGGTTAGCCGGGAGTAGGGAATGGAGAATCGGGAATGGGTTGGAGCTGGGAATGGAGAAACGATCGTAGGGAATTGCAAAGGCCAAATCCTCGATTCGCTCGTCATCCCGGCGCAAGTCGGAGGCGCTTTTCAACAGCCGCAGGGCTGGTCATCCATCCTGATCTTGCTCACCTCGAAAATGGTTCCCGGCCTACGCCGGGATGACGAACGGAGGGGAAGTCCGCTCCTCCCATTCCCGATTCTCTATTCCCGACTCCCGGCCACTCAATGTCCCTCCGCCTGAAACTTCTGCTTGTCGCACTCTCCACCCTGACCCTGCCTTGGGCCGGCTGGCAGTTTGTGCGGCAGACCGAGGCGGTCTTGCGTCAGGGTCAGGAGCAAACCCTGCTCGCCTCGGCGAGCACGCTCGCTCGCGCGCTTGATGTGCTCGGTGTCGACGCGCCGCAGCCGGACGCCTCGCTTTACGTGCACGAGCGCGTGGCCGTCATGCATATCGATGGCTATGCCGATGACTGGCAAACCTTTCGGCCGTATGCGCAAACGTTCGCTGCCGATGGCGACAACGCCAAGTTGCAGGTCATGCTCGCCGAGGATCCGCAATGGCTGTATCTCTTTACACAAGTTCGTGATGCGACGCGACAACGCGTCGATGCGAGGGATTTCACGGCAGCCCGCAGCGATCATCTGGATCTGGTTCTGGTCCGTGCAGGGAAATCACGCCGTTATCGGATTGCGAGTGCGGCTCCGGGTAGTTTCGATGCGCCCGCGGTCGAGGGCGATGGCCCGTTTCCCGATCGCCTGACCGGTGAATGGCAGGAGGATGGCTCGGGATATAGCATCGAGTTGCGCCTTGCCCGCGCCGATGCGCCCGATCACATGGCGTTTGACGTGCACGATTCGGCTGTCGCCGATACGCCGCCGACAACGCCGATGGCTTTGCTCGGCTACAACCCGATCAGCGCACGAACGCTGGCCAAGCTCGCGCCCGATCATGTTCGCGTACGTATGGTTTCTGCGGATGGCTGGCTGGTCGCAGCTGGCGGTTCGCTCGATCTCGATGCACCGACGACCGAGGACCAAGGCTGGCTCGCCGGTTTCATCTACCGCAATCTACTGGCACCTGATTCAACCGAAGGCGCGTCATCGCCACGCACGGTGAATGCCTTCGGCGCGATTGATCCGCGCTTGCAGGGCGATGATCTTTGGCAGGCCCTGTCAGGCGTTCCAGCGACCGGCTGGCGCGCGACCGACAATGGTGGCGTGCTTCTCGTCGCGGCCGTTCCGTTGCGCAGTCATGATGCCTTGCGCGGCGCGCTGGTGCTCGAACAAGCCAATCCGGCCTTGCCCATTCTCGCCAATCGCGCGTTGTCGAGTCTGTTGGGCGCAAGTCTGCTCGCGCTATTGGTAACCGCGGCCTTGTTGCTGTTGTTTGGCGGACTGCTGAGCTGGCGTATCCGTCGATTGCGCAACGCCACCGAACGCGCGACGCGTGCGGGTGGCCGTCTTGCAGGCCCGCTTCCACTGGCCGACTCGAGCGATGAACTCGGCGATCTCGCGCGCAGCTTCGGACGTCTATTCGACGAAGTCGGAAGCTATACGGATTATCTGCAGACGCTGGCCTCCAAGCTTTCGCACGAGCTCAATACGCCGCTCGCGATCGTCAAATCTTCTCTCGACAATCTGGATCACCACAATCTCCCGGCTGATGCCCAGCCCTACCTTGACCGCGCCCGTGATGGCGCCGGAAGGCTCGGAAGCATCGTCCGTGCGATGAGCGAATCGAGTCGCGTCGAACGTGCAATCGCCTCGGCTGATGCTGAGGATTTCGACTTGCGCGCACTCGTTGCCGGCTGCGCCGAAGGATTTCGCGGGCTCGCCGGATCGCGCGAGATTCGTACCGAGCTGCCGAGCGCATCCCTGCCATTCCACGGCGCCCCTGACTTGATCGCACAAGCACTCGACAAGCTGTTCGACAATGCGCGCTCGTTCAGCGCCGAAGACGGCTGGATTCGGATCATCCTCGACAGCGGTACATCGGGAACCGTCCTGCGCATGGCCAACAGCGGCCCACTGCTGCCGAGCGCGATGCAGGATCGGCTGTTCGATTCGCTGGTCAGCCTGCGCGAACGCAGCGCGAGAGGTGCTGGCGAAACCCCGCATCTCGGCCTCGGCCTGCATGTCGTTCGACTCGTCGCCGAACTGCACAATGGTCGTGCCAGCGCGCGCAATCTGGACAATGGCAGTGGTGTCGAATTCACCTTGCATCTTTCGAGTATGACGCGTCGTCGACTCGCCTGATCCCGTGATACGAATCGCATTCGATTGCGTAGGAGCACCTTCAGGCGCGTTGCCTCTTGGCATTTCCATCACAAACATCGCGCCTGAAGGCGCTCCTGCAGGTGAATCGACATCTGCGCACGCCGCTGCTGTCGCCCCTCGCCCAGCCCTGCTATCTTCTCGGGCCATTTTGATCTGAAGTTGCGCCGTGATTACCCAACAAGAATTCGATACCTACGCCGCCGAGGGCTACAACCGCATTCCGGTCG
>JBDSPX010000007.1:0-4181 GCA_039930065.1 Dokdonella sp. | reverse complement strand
CTGATTGCGGCAGCCGAAGCGGGCGGGCATGAGCTGTCGGCGTTCCAGTCGAATGCCGAGCATGCGCTGATCGACCGCGTCCATGCGGCGAAGGATGAGGGCATCCACTGGATCGTGATCAATCCCGGCGGCTACACGCATACCAGTGTCGCCTTGCGTGATGCATTGGCCGCTGTCGCGATTCCGTTCATCGAGGTGCATCTATCGAACGTGAAGGCACGCGAAGCGTTCCGCCACCATTCCTATTTCTCCGATATCGCATTCGGCGTGGTTTCCGGATTCGGTGCGGACAGTTATCGCATGGCGCTTGATTTCATCCTGCGTCAGCTCGAAACCCACTGACTTACAACTTACGGAACGCCGCGTGTATCGCGTCTTTCCCCAGCAAAGGTGACCTTCATGGATTTGCGCAAGATCAAGAAGCTGATCGATCTTCTCGAAGAATCGAATCTGGCCGAACTCGAGATCAAGGAGGGCGAAGAAATCGTTCGCCTGTCGCGATACCCGAAAAACATGGCTCCAACCTACACGGCTGCGCCTGTCGCTGCTCCGCCACTCGCCCAAGCCATTGCGCCGCCCCCGCAGTCGACCGCGGGCGAAGCAGCAGCCCCTCTCGCCGCGACGCAGAGCGACGCCCTACCGGCCGGAACGACCGTGCGTTCGCCGATGGTCGGCACGTTCTACTCGTCGGCAAATCCCGATTCGCCGCCGTTTGTTTCGGTCGGCCAGAAGGTCAAGGTGGGCGACACCCTCGGCATCATCGAAGCGATGAAGATGTTCAACCAGATCGAAGCGGAAATAGCCGGCACCGTCGTCGCCGTCATCGCGGCAAGCGGTCATCCGGTTGAGTTTGATGAACCGCTGTTTGTGATTGGGTGAGAAGCCGGGAAACGGGAATGGTGAATGGGGAATCGTTCAAGCGGGCTCACGAGCGACTCGATGTCTGGCAGGACGCTATGCAACTGGTTGAGCTTGTGTATGCCGCAACCGCAAGTTTTCCTGCGGATGAACGATTTGGCTTGACCGCCCAGGTCCGTCGCGCAGCGGTAAGCGTGCCTTCCAATATTGCCGAAGGTGCAGCGCGACGATCCAATCCCGAATACCAGCGCTTTCTTTCCATCGCCCGCGGTTCGTTATCGGAAATGTCCACACAATTGCAAATAGCCACGCGCTTGTCCTACATGGATGCGACACCGGCAATCGACAATCGAATTGACTGCGTTTTCGCCAAACTCACGGCGTTGATGAATGCACTGAAAAAGCGTGGAGAATCATGATGCGAGCTTCAAACCCATTCCCCATTCCCTATTCCCTATTCCCATGCTAGACAAAGTCGTCATCGCCAATCGCGGCGAAATTGCGTTGCGTATCCTGCGGGCCTGTCATGTGCTTGGTATCAAGACCGTGGCTGTGCATTCGACGGTTGACCGAAATCTCAAGCACGTCGGCATGGCCGATGAGTCGATTTGCATCGGGCCGCCGCCGGCGAGTGAGAGTTATCTCAACGTGCCGGCGTTGATCGCCGCCGCCGAGGTGACGGATGCGCAGGCCATCCACCCGGGCTACGGCTTTCTTTCCGAGAATGCCGACTTCGCTGAGCGCGTCGAGCAATCGGGTTTCATCTTCATCGGGCCGCGCCCGGAAACGATTCGCATGATGGGCGACAAGGTCCAAGCGATTCGCGCCATGAAGGAGGCTGGCGTTCCATGCGTGCCCGGATCGGGCGGCTCGCTCGGTGACGACATTGATGAGAACACGCGGATCGCCCGCGACATCGGCTACCCGGTCATCATCAAGGCATCCGGCGGTGGTGGTGGTCGCGGCATGCGTGTGGTGCATACCGAGGCACATCTTGGTAACGCGATCTCGATGACCAAGGCCGAGGCCAAGGCCGCGTTTGGAAATGATCAGGTCTACATGGAGAAGTATCTCGAAAATCCTCGCCATGTCGAAATCCAGGTGCTGGCGGACGGGCAGGGCGGGGCGATCCATCTGGGCGAGCGTGATTGCTCGATGCAGCGCCGCCATCAAAAAGTGGTGGAAGAAGCGCCGGCTCCCGGCATCAGCGAAGATCAACGTGCGGCGATCGGCAAGGTCTGCGTCGAGGCCTGCCTGCGCATCAATTATCGCGGAGCGGGTACTTTTGAGTTTCTATACGAGGATGGCCGCTTCTACTTCATCGAAATGAATACGCGCATTCAGGTCGAGCACCCGGTGACCGAGATGATCACCGGAATCGATCTTGTCCGTGAGCAGTTGTTGATCGCATCGGGTGAAAAGCTGTCGATCCGGCAGGAAGATGTGCGCATCACCGGTCACTCGATCGAATGCCGCATCAATGCGGAAGATCCGGATACTTTCATGCCGAGTCCCGGCACGGTGAAACGCTTTCTGGCCGCCGGTGGTCCGGGTGTGCGTACCGATACGCACATCTATGACGGCTATCGCATTCCGCCCAACTACGATTCGATGATCGGCAAGTTGATTGTGCACGGTCGCGATCGCGAGACCGCTGTTGCGCGCATGCGCCAGGCGCTCGCTGAAGTGGTCATCGAAGGCGTCAAGACGAACCTGCCGCTGCAGATGCGCATCATGGCCGATGCGGGTTTTCAGGCCGGTGGCATGAACATCCACTATCTTGAGAAGCGCATGGCCGAGGCCAAGGAAAAGGCGCTCGGTCTCAGTTGAGTTTGGCTAGCGCCGAAAGCGCACGTACGCGCGTTTCGCAAGGTAAAGGAGATTGCCCGCGAAGCCCTTGTCCTGTGCCGCACGCAACTCGGTGTTTTCGGCATAGAGGAGGCGAATATGTGCATCGCGCGCTTCGATGAGTTGGCGAATTTGCGCAACATCATCGCTTGAAAGCAGGGCGCCTTCGGTGATCGTTTCGGGCAACTGGCGATTGACATAGAACGTCGTGTGTCGCGCCGCCACCTCTTGTTCCGGTCGTTCCCTCGTATAGAAATACAGGGCGACTGAGCGCCGCGTCAATGGTTGCTGCGAGTCGGGCAATTGAATCTTGTTGAACGCGTGCCATGAGCGCTCCGATGTCTCGAAGACCACGCAGCGATTGAACAGCGGCGTGACACGGCGTGACGGCTTCACATCGGCATGCGGATCGCGAAAGAATTCCAGCGAGCCACCCCAGGATTCGTCCCATACAGGATTCAGATAGACGATCAAATTGAGTCGACGATGCCAGCGCTCGCTCGGGTGGTAATTGAAATCGACATGTGCATCGAGGCTCATGCCATTGCGGTTCTCGTGCGTGCCGCCGCCGAGATACCAAGGATCATAAATGAGATGGTCGATGCCGGTCAGCGCGCCTAGCCAGGCGAGGAATTCACGACTGCGGATGACTTGATCGAGCCGTGCATAGGCTGGGCCCAAGGCCTTGATCCGGTCGACGGTCGACTTGCCGCCAAGCTCACCATTGTCGCCCACGGCGTTGCCGCGTTCAAAAGCTGGAAATTCCGCGAGCAATGCGCGCGCGAAATCCATATCAAGAAAATCGTCGATGGCAATATGCGGAAACGGTTCGGCCGAAGCAAACGTGGCATGCAGTTCGGCCGCACGCTCGCGAACATCAGGATTGAGGATGGCGAGGATAGGCGTGTCGTGCATTGGGCTTGTTCTAGAGAAGAAACCTTGCAATTGTAGCGCCTGACTGAATTGGCGGACGACCGTTGACTTTGATCGAACCACGATGTGGTCCGTCAGTAGAGAATTCCAAGCATTCGCAAGATAGGCGGCGAGCTCGTCTAGAATCGAGCAGTGGCCGACCGGCTGATCATGCCGATTCCCCATTCCCCATTCCCCATTCCCCATTCCCATCTAAAACCATGCCCTGGATTGAACTCTCTCTAACCCTGCGCTCCGATTTGCAGGAAACCGTCGAAACTGCTCTCGAAGAGGTTGGCGCGTTGTCGGTCACCTTGCTGGATGCGGACGCTGATACCAGCAACGAGCAGGCGATCCTTGAACCCGGCGTAGGCGAAACCCCGCTGTGGTCGCTGATTGTGCTCACAGCGCTGTTTGAAGCCGATGTCGATCGCAATGGGCTCGTGCATGTGCTGAGTGAATTGCTGCCTGACCTCGAGCCTGATCAGATCGTCTTTCGCGACGTTGCCGATCAGGACTGGACGCGGGTTTGGATGGATCAGTTCAAGCCGATGCAATTTGGT
>JBDSPX010000006.1:0-4978 GCA_039930065.1 Dokdonella sp. | reverse complement strand
TTCCCCGCTAACCGCTTACTGCTGACCGCTCACGTTCTCCGACTCAGCCGTTGGCAGCACGCACAGCGCTGGCAGGTTTGCTTGCCAACGCATCGGCTATCCGACGTTGCTCGTCTTTCAGGCGTTGTGGCATGCGCGCACCGAAACTATCGAGGTATTCACCGATGGCGGCCAGTTCAGTCTGCCAGCCGTGTTCGTCGATACCGAGGAGTTCGCGGTCGGCCGCAGCCGTGACGGCGAGCCCATCGAGGTTGAGATCCTCGGGGCCTGGAACGAAGCCGATTGGTGTCTCCTCTGCACCTGCCGAGCCAGCACAACGACCGAGGATCCATTCGAGAACGCGGATGTTGTCGCCGAAGCCGGGCCAGAGGAATTTCCCATCCGCGCCCTTGCGGAACCAGTTGACGTGGAAGACTTTCGGCAGTTTCGCGCCGGGTTTGTCGAACGATAGCCAATGCGCGAAATAGTCGGCGAAGTTGTAGCCGCAGAACGGCTTCATCGCCATCGAGTCGCGGCGCAGGACGCCGACCGCGCCGGTCGCCGCTGCGGTGGTTTCCGAGCCCATTGCGGCACCGACCAGCACGCCATGGGCCCAGTCTCGGGCCTCAAATACCAACGGAACGAGTGACGGTCGGCGGCCACCGAAAATGATCGCGCTGATCGGCACACCTCGCGCGGCTTCGGCCTGGGGCGACCAGCTCGGGCACTGTTGCGCGGCAACGGTGAAGCGGGCATTCGGATGTGCGGCCGGACCCTTGGCTGGGTCGTAGGCGCGACCTTGCCAGTCGGTCACCGGCTGGCCTTCGCTCAAACCTTCCCACCAGGGCTGGTTGTCTGCGGTGACGGCGACATTGGTATAGATCGTGTCGTGCTGGATCATCGCCAGCGCGTTTGGATTGGTCTTGCGATCGGTTCCCGGGGCGACGCCGAAATAGCCGGCCTCGGGATTGATTGCCCAGAGTTGGCCGTCTGCGCCGGGCTTCATCCAGCAAATATCGTCACCAACCGTCCACACCTTCCAGCCGGCCTCGCGATAACCTTCCGGTGGAATCAGCATGGCCAAGTTGGTCTTGCCGCAAGCGGATGGAAATGCCGCTGCGATATAGCGCGTTTCGCCTTGCGGATTTTCGATGCCGACGATCAGCATGTGCTCGGCCAGCCAGCCTTCACTGCGTGCCTGCCACGAGCCGATGCGCAGCGCATGGCATTTCTTGCCGAGCAAGGCATTCCCGCCGTAACCGGAACCGATCGACTTGATCGCCAGCTCCTCGGGGAAATGCATGATGAAGCGCTTGTCCGGATCGAGCTCACCGGTCGAGTGCAGACCTTTGACAAAATGTCCCTCGCGCTCGATACGTGCGAGTGCCTCAGCGCCCATTCGCGTCATGATGCGCATATTGGCGACCACGTATGGCGAATCGGTAATTTCAACGCCACAACGCGAGATCGGCGAATCAATCGGCCCCATGCAATAAGGCACGACGTACATCGTGCGCCCTCGCATGGCACCGGCGAACAGGGCGTCAATCTTCGCGTGCGCCTCGGCCGGATCCATCCAGTGGTTGTTCGGCCCGGCATCGTCGCGATTCTTCGTGCAGATGAAGGTCAGATGCTCAACCCGCGCAACATCGGTTGGACTCGAACGATGCAAGGTGCAACCGGGATGGGTTTTCTGGTTGAGTTCAATCAGATCGCCTGTTCCGAGCATCCTCTCCTTGAGCAGCCGATCTTCGCCACTGGAACCGTTGCACCACTGAATTTCCGCTGCTTCAGTCAAACGAGCGACGTCCTCGACCCATCGGTTCAAGGATTCAAGCGAACTGGCCATGTTGTCCTTCAGAGCGAGCCGAAACCCGCTTCACCTAGATAAACCGAAGACGTTAGCGGCAGCTCGCGACCTTGGCAAGGTCAACTGCGGCAATCACCCCCGTCGGGTAGTGACGCGCACCCCAAGTCCGTCAGGTCAACATGAAATTCCCGTGTGCCGGAATTTTCGTTGATTTTCGAACGATGCATTTACGACCTCTTGCATTGGCGCAATCCGAACCGGTCGCGAGCTAAGCCGGCACCAGCGTTGTGATGACGTGGTCGATATAGGCTTCGTATTCCTCGTGATCCATGCGTGGCATGCCGTGACGCTGGGTGAGCTGGAGGAATCCACTGTAGGCCGTGTAAGCCAGTCGCGCGCGATGCTTGGCGGCCAAGGCTTCGAATCCGGCCTGCTGGTAGGCCTCGGTCAACAACGCGAGGCGGCGCCTGGAGATGCGCTCAATGACCGGCTGCACGAGCAAATTATCCGACGCTTGCAGCAGAGCGGCATAGATACGATGTGACTGAACTTCCCGGCTAACGCGATGAAACAGTTCACGCAGGCGCTCGCGTGGATCGGCGATGCGCTCGACATGAGCGATGACCTGATCCTCATCACGCTGTTCCCAGCGATCGATCGACGCTTTGAGCAAGGCTTCACGGGTCGGGAAATGCCAGTAAAAGCTGCCCTTGGTCACGCTGAGCGTGCGCGCCAGCGATTCCACCGCGACGGCGGCGACACCGCCTTCGGCCAGCACGTCAAGCGCCGCAAGCTCCCAATCGGTTGCCGACAGACGACCACGCGGTTCCTGTTTCGGTGCAGCTTCGCTCATTCGCCGAGTGTGACGCAGCGCGGCTGGGATGAGAAGCAAGCGCCAACGGTAAATCCCCGCCACCCATTTGATTTGCGCGCTCGCCCATTCCATACTTGCCCGTATGGTTACGCCTTCATCCTCCAACTCATTGGTCAAACGCCTGATAACGGCGGATGGCATCGCCTTGGCCGTCGAGACTTTCGGTCAAGGTCCTCCTGCTGCCGTATTTGCCCACGGCTTCGGCCAGACCCGCGAGGCCTGGAGCAACTGCGCGCAATCCACCGCGGCGGCGGGCTGGACGTGTTCAAGCTTCGATGCGCGCGGCCACGGCGACAGCGGCTGGCTCGAATCGGGCGAGTATTCAGTCGATCAACTGCAAGCCGATTTGCGTCTGGTTTGCGCGCAATCGGAGTCACCCCCTGTCGTCATCGGCGCCTCGATGGGCGGCTTGGTCGGAATGGCGATGGCCGGGTCCGATGTCACTAGCTGTCGCGCGCTCGTGCTGGTCGACATCACGCCACGCTGGGAACCAGCCGGTGTCGAGCGCATTCTTGAATTCATGCGTGCGCATCCGACGGGTTTTGCTGATCTCGAAGAAGCAGCGGATGCTATTGCCGCCTATCTGCCTCATCGCGGCGCGCGCAAGTCACCGGAGCGCCTGCGCAAATTGTTGATTGAAGCCGAGGATGGTCGACTGCGCTGGCACTGGGATCCACGCATGCTCGAACCGATTGCCGAAGACGGTGCGCGCCATCAGTCCGATCTGCTCGAAGCGGCAGCGCGCATCAAGGTGCCAACCTTGCTGATCAGCGGCGCGGCGAGCGACGTGGTTTCGGAATCCACGATCAATGAATTTTTAGAGCTGGTGCCCCACGCGCGGCATGCCATAGTCCCGAAGGCAACGCATATGGTAGCGGGCGACGAGAACAGTCAATTCACCCGATTTGTGCTGGATTTTCTGACATCGTTGCCTTCCGTTTGAGGCGAAATAAATTCCGTCGGATGGTCGGCCAACGCGGGGTTCGTTCCACGCTTCGCCCCGTCGAAGCAAGCTGTTTGCAATCATCACTGCGATTCACACCATCATCAACGTGAAGTCCGCAGCAAAAGTAGAACCGTGTTAGAGGAGTCTTGGACATGTTGCAATTGATACCATTGATCGCCGCGCTGCTGGTCTCGCTGACAGCGGCTTATCTGCGCCTTGGCCTGCGCGTTTGGACCATCGCAACCGCCGTCGCGATTGTCGCCGCAGGTCTGCTCGCTGGTACCCACTGGTTGGCCATCGCAATACCGCTGATCGTATTTGCGCTGATCACCGTGCCGCTCAATTTGCCTGCGTTTCGTCGCGCGCGCTTGTCCGCGCCGCTGCTGACGATCTATCGCAAGATCACCCCGTCGCTTTCGCCGACCGAACAGATTGCGCTTGAAGCTGGCACGGTTGGCTTCGAGGGTCAGTTGTTCAGCGGCAAGCCCGAGTGGTCGGAACTGCTGGGTCAGGCAAAGCCCGCTCTGAGTATCGAAGAGCAGGCCTTTATCGATGGCCCGGTCGAACAACTGTGTTCGCAGATCAACGACTGGCAGATCACCCACGAGCTCGCCGATTTGCCCGAGGACATGTGGCAGTTCCTCAAGGACAACAAATTCTTCGGCATGATCATTCCGAAGCAGTACGGCGGCCTGCAGTTCTCGGCACTCGCGCACTCGGCTGTGCTGCAAAAGATTGCGAGCATGTCTGCTACGGTTTCCTCGACCGTCGCGGTACCGAATTCGCTCGGCCCGGCCGAATTGCTGCTGCATTACGGCACCGAGGATCAGAAGAATCATTACCTGCCGCGTCTCGCCGATGGTCGCGATGTCCCATGCTTTGCGCTGACCGGCCCGTATGCCGGATCCGATGCCACCTCGTTGCAGGATTACGGCATCGTCTGCAAGGGCGAGTGGGAAGGCGGCAACGTGCTCGGCGTGCGTCTCACGTTCGACAAGCGCTACATCACGCTCGCACCGGTGGCGACCGTGGTCGGCCTCGCCTTCCGCCTGATGGATCCCGATCATCTGCTTAGTGATGAGGAGGATCGCGGCATCACCCTCGCGCTGATTCCACGCGAAACGCAGGGGCTCGAAATCGGCCGTCGTCATTTTCCGCTCAACGTGCCATTCCAGAATGGTCCGGTGCGCGGCAAGGATGTTTTCGTGCCGCTGTCGCAATTGATCGGCGGTCCGGACATGGCCGGCCAAGGCTGGCGCATGCTGGTCGAGTGCCTCTCGGTTGGCCGGGCAATCTCACTGCCATCAAGCGCCACCGGTGGATCCTGCGCTGGCGTGGCTGCAACCGGCGCCTACGCGCGCATCCGCAA
>JBDSPX010000005.1:0-2801 GCA_039930065.1 Dokdonella sp. | reverse complement strand
ACTTCGCCCAACGAATAGGTGAAGGACACGCCATCGGATTCGAGCAATTGGCGCGCCGACGCCAGTTCAGCGGCGAGTCCTGCCGCACGGATTCCAGTGACCGCGCGACGCACCTGTGAAAGCGCATCACGGGCGACTCGGCTGACCTCATCAATCTCGCGCCGCGCCGCATGTACATCACGTTCCAGCAATTTGCCGGCGAGTTCGGACTTCAATGCGATCAGGGAAAGTGTATGACCGAGCAAATCGTGCAGATCGCGGCCGATACGTTCGCGCTCGGCCAGCGCGGCAAGGCGTCGGACCTCGTCATGTGACAGTTTGAGCGCAACGCGTTTTCGCGCATTTTCGATCTGGAAGTGGTTCGAAAAGAACACGGCGATGGAAAGTATCGCGGTAAGTGCGAAAACGAAAAGCGGTATGCCAAGCAGCAGAATTTCGACAAGAAACACCACCAGCATCCCGATCATCCAGCCGATGCGCTGGATCAAGCCCGCGTCGACAAACGCGGCAAATGCAATCGCATAAATCACATACGTGTTGGCAAAACCGTTGAGGGGGAGCAGAAGATAGGACAGACCGGCGATCGCAAGCATGCATGCGATCGCGCGAAAACCCGTGCTGCGATAGGCAAGAAAATAAATTGGCAGGAAGATCACGATCGAAATCAGCGTCGGCGCGAGCTGGCCGTAGGGAATATCCCAATCACTTCGAGCCCCCATGTTGCCGAAAAACGAGGGTAGAAAGAGAAAGGCCAGATAGCCGAGCAACAAAAAGGGCATCCAGCCCAACTGAAGATCTTCAGGGACGAGGCGCGCGCGTAGCCGCAGCAAATTGGGATAGAACGTGTTGCTCATGACGGCTCTCCGCTCTTTGCTGCCACTCTACTTGAATAGAACCCCACAGCAAGCGCCATGGACTCGACCGCAAATCGCTTGATCACGAACCGGGCGCATCAGCCGCTCGGTCGAGCCTGCGCAATGCCAGTGAAAAAAACGCGATGGCCGTTGCCAGAAGGACACCGGCATGGATAAGCGGTGACATCCCCGTGCTGGCACCAACCACGCCCAGCGCGATCTGACCAAGGTGATAGGAAGGCCACAGCGGTGCGAACCGACTGATGAAATCCGGCAACAGATGAAGCGGCAACCACAAGCCGGAAAGAAACGACATGGGCAGGTACAACAAGTTGACCAGCGCAGGCGCCGCCGAGCCACTCACCAGGGTTCCAAGCCAAAGACCAACCGCGCAGAACGGTATCGTGCCGAAGATATTGATCGCGAACAAAGCCAACCATTGGGTTGGGGCGAGAGTGACACCACCGAGCGTCGCCGCAAGAATGGCCAGCATCAGCGAGATGATTGCTGCGAAGATCATCGCCATCATCAGCTTGGCAAACAGATAGGCACCGGGCGGCATCGGCAACGCGCGCTTGAGCGTCAGGAAGCCACGCTCGCGCTCGATCGCGATGGTCACACCGAAGCCGAAAAGTGATGCGCCCATGATGCCGAACACGCCGTAGGTCGCGAGCAGATAGCGCGCGGCATCTCCACTGGCATTTCCACGGGCAAGAACGACGCCGAAAAGAAGATAGAACAACGCGGGAAACAACAACGTGGGCAGTACGAATGACGGGGTGCGCGCCAGTCGCAGAAATTCGTATTTCGCCTCGCGCAAGTAGCAACCGAGGACATGCCCGCTGCCGAGCGTCGTAAAGGCAATCATGCGGCCTCCCGTGTCAGTTCGATAAATGCTTCGGACAGGCCCGCGCGGTGCACTTCGAGATCAGCGAGATCCGGGTCCTCCGCCAACAGCCGACGTATAACCGGCTCAGCGAGATCGACAATGAGTTCGGCGCGACCCGATTCCATTGCGGCGCTACGCACATGCGACCACATCGCGATCTCCTCGACCGACAAGCGTGTCGTGCAACGAATGCGCCGGTGGGCAACGCGTGCGCGAATCGATTCGACACTGCCCTCGGCCAGTAGTCGACCTTCACCGAGAACAACAACACGATCAGCCAGCGCTTCGGCTTCCTCGAGATAGTGCGTGGTCAACAATACCGAGCAGCCTTGGCCAATGAGCTCACGAATGGCCTTCCACAATCCCTGACGCGCTTCGATATCGAGGCCGGTGGTCGGCTCATCGAGAAAAAGGAGTTTTGGTCGCCCACAAATGGCAAGCGCGAACTGCACACGCCGCTGCTGGCCTCCGGAGAGTTTTCCGTAACTCCGATGAAGCAGGCCATCCAGCCCGGCCAAGGCCACGCAATCTGCAATCGTTCGCGGCTCGGCGTAATAGCCTCTTGTCACCTCTAGCAGCTCAATCACCTTGCAGGCTTCCGGGATGCCGGCACTTTGCAACATGACGCCGACCTGGCGACGCGCAGACAGCATGCGTGGCGATAGGCCGAACAATTGCACCTCGCCTTCATCGATCGCAATCAGACCCAGAAGCAAACCGATCGCTGTGCTCTTGCCCGCACCATTCGGGCCCAGCATGGCGAGCAGTTCGCCGCTACGCAACTGCAAATCGAGCCCGTCAAGTGCAAGCTGCTTTCCGTAGCGCTTTCGTGCACCTGCAAGCTGCGCAAGCACGCCACCATCCTCTCGCTTCATTTCGCTTACTCCGTCAGTGGATACAGATTGAGCGATGCGCGATCTTGAGTTCAGTTGCAACGGTCAAGCGTTGCCAATGACAGGCGTCATGTCAGCGCATGAATGGCGGGCACGAAAACGTGATTTTCCGGGTGACGACACTGCCCGCGTGGGGTACCGCGATGAGGCCCGATGTGATACTCT
>JBDSPX010000004.1:0-9361 GCA_039930065.1 Dokdonella sp. | reverse complement strand
GTGCCGGCAAACCAGTCGGGACGCAAACCGGCGTCGTGCAGGGCCTCATAGACGCCGCATTGATAGGCGCCGAGAGCACCACCACCCTGCAGAACCAATGCGATCTGCTCGAATTGCTTGGCGCATTCGATGGATGACGTCTGCTCGCTGGTGCCGCGCGCTTTCTTTGTGGCTCGTCGCGCCGAACTCACTGCATGTGCCAGCCGTGACTGACCGTGATGCTCTGTCCGGTCAGCGCATTGGTCTCGAACGCGGCGAGGAACAGGGCGAGGTTGGCAACATCATCGACGGTGGTGAATTTCGCATCAACCGTATCCTTGAGCATGACGTTCTTGATCACCTCATCCTCGCTGATGCCGAGCTCTTTCGCCTGCTCTGGAATCTGCTTTTCGACCAGTGGCGTGCGCACGAATCCGGGACAAATCACATTCGCACGAACACCCTTGGGGCCACCTTCCTTGGCCAGCACGCGGGCCAATCCGAGCAGGCCGTGTTTGGCCGCGCAGTAAGGCGCCTTTAGTTTCGAGGCTTCGTGCGAGTGTACCGATCCCATGTAGATGACCGCGCCGCCATCGCCGCGCTGGTACATGTCCTTGATGCAGGCCCGCGTGGTCAGGAATGCGCCATCGAGATGGATCGCAAGCATCTTCTTCCACTCCGCGAGCGTGAATTCCTCAATCGGCTTGACGATCTGGATACCGGCATTCGAGATCAGGATATCGACCTTGCCCAAGCGCTTGATCGTTTCGGCGACGCCAGCGTCGACTTCGGCCTCGTCGGTGACATTCATCGCGACACCGATAGCCTTGCCACCGCCGTCTTCAATTTCTTTCGCGGTGGCTTGTGCACCTTCGAGGTTGAGATCGGCAATCGCAATCGCCGCGCCGTTCTTTGCATAAACCTCGGCGATGCGCTTGCCGATACCGCTGGCGGCACCGGTGATCAGGGCGACTTTGCCTTCAAGTTGCATGGAGTTCTCCTCGATGGTTGGATGGATTGCGCTACGCGTTTCGGTAGCGCGGCGCGCTCAAGCGCGACAGGACCGCTTTGAACACGACCGGACATGGATGGTTCCGGACCCGGTCTTCTTGCCTAGGCATGGGTTTATCGGAGCACGCGCCAGGGCACGCGTCTATTGTCCGAAAGGCCGATCAATCCTCGCGACCGACGGTTTTCGGATCGACACCGAGATCCTTGAGCTTGCGATACAGATGCGTGCGTTCCATGCCGACCATCTTGGCCAGCTTGCCGACGCTGCCGCCCGCCTCGCCAAGTTGATGCAACAGATAGGCACGCTCGAACTGTTCGCGCGCCTCACGCAACGGCTGGTTGAAATCGATGCCGAGCGCGGTGACTTGCGAGGGCCGCTCGATCGGTGTGGCCGTATTGCCGAGTGCCAGTTCGACTTCTTCAATCGTGACTTCAGGCGCGCTGCCCAGAATCAGCAGGCGCTGAACGAGATTGCGCAACTCGCGCAGATTGCCGGGCCACGGATAATTCCTAAGACGGTTTTGTACTGCGACTGGAAATTGCCGATACGGCAACTTGTCACGATTGGCAAAAAAGTCCGCGTAGAAGCGCAGCAATTCGGGAATATCCTCGATGCGCTCACGCAACGGAGGGGCCTGCAATGGCACGACATTGAGCTGGTAGTAGAGCTCTTCGCGAAACTTCCCGGCTTGCACTGCGGCGTCGAGATCCTGCGACGTTGCCGCGATTACGCGTAGATCGATCGGCACGGCGTCGGGCGCTCCGCATCGAATCAGACTACGGCGCGCGAAAGCGCTGGACAGACGCAGTTGCAGCTCGGGATCGAGATCGGCCACTTCGTCGAGATACAAGGTGCCGCCATTGGCTTGTTCGATCAGGCCGTACTGCACGTTGCCGTTGTCATCGCTGCCAAAAAGCACCTGAGCCGAATGATCGCGGGCAATCGATCCCGGTGCGACGGTTATGAAAGGTCCGCCACGACGGCTGCTCTTTTCATGCAGCCAGCGCGCGAGCGCCTCCTTGTCCGTGCCGCGCTCGCCCTGGATCAGGATCCACGCATCGTGCGCGGACAATCGATCCATCTGCGCCTTGAGCGCCTGCATCGGGCGACTGGTCACGACCGGATCGAGCGGCATGACGAACTGATTGCGTAGACCTTCGTTTTCGCGGCGCAAACGACTCGCTTCGAGTGCGCGCTCGACGGTAAGCAACAGTTTGGCCAGCGAGAGAGGCTTCTCGACAAAATCATAGGCGCCAAGACGGGTCGCCTCGATCGCCGTTTCAATCGTCCCGTGCCCGCTCATCATGATGATCGGACACGGCAACCCACCGCGCTCGTTCCATTCGCGCAGCAGGCTGATGCCATCGAGATCCGGCATCCACACATCGAGCAGGACGACATCTGGACGCTCACCCCGACGCGCCTCGCGCGCCGCCGCCGCCGATTCGGCCGTGGTCACGGCATAGCCCTCGTCTTCGAGGATTTCCTTGACCGTACTGCGGATATCGGGCTCGTCGTCGACGATCAGGATGCGTGCCGAAGCCATGGGCGACTCGTTGCAAAAAAGAGACAGGAGCATAGCGCATGCGCTGTGCATCGCGCTGGATGCTGCAGCCGTCGGCAGTGCTAAGGGGCAGCCGAAATTGGTGCGACCTTGGCGTAAGGCCAATAGTCGAGCGGATACAGTTCTGCCGGATGGAGTGGCGGCGGCGGAATCTGACCGCTCAATCGCTGTATCCATGTTGCCGCCGGTTCGATCAGCAACCAGGTCGAGCGGAATGGCTGCACAAGTTCAGCGTAGCGCAAATCCTCCGGGCTCAGTGTTTCGACGTAGTGGATTATGCGGCCTTGTGGATGATCAGCCGACCATTGATCGAGCGTGCCGCCAATGACGATATCGAGCGGTTTTTGCAATCGCCCGAGATACTGGAACTGATTCTCGTAGACCTGAAAGTGAGCGACGGCAATACCGGATTTCTGCAGTGCGGAAATACGTTCGGCGGCCGGGCGGATATCGAACTGCACCCAGAACGTCTGCGCGAAAAGTACATAGGCCAAGCAGGCGGAAGCGATGCTGATCGCGCTGATGAAACGCAAGACGTCGGCGTCGTTGCGCGGGGTGAACACAAGCAACGCGCCGAGTATCGCTGCAGCGACGGCAAACCATCGGCTTGCCATCGAAATATCGACCAGAGCCGGGTAGTCGACGCGTCCATCAGCGACCCAGGCTGGCAACATCAACATGATGCTCGCGATGCCCAACAATCCGAGCGCGAGTAACCAGGGTCGACTCGCAAGAGTTGCTGCGCGTCGGTTTTTCGACAGCTGCGTGAATCCGGCCGCGAGCAGGATCGCAATGCCGCCAAGCTCAGGCAAGAGGTAGTAGGTCTGCTTGCCACTGACCACGGAAAACGCCAGTAAAACCGGGATCAGCCAACACGCGATCAGTCGCAAGCCCGGTCGTCGCGCCTGATTCGACGCGGCGAATACCGCAGCCCAAGCCCGCGGCCACAGCAACCACGGCAGCAACAAGGCCGGCAGCATCGATCCATACCACCACCACGGCCGCGCGTGATCGAAACTGTCGACGACGCGCCCCGCGGTCTGCATGAAGAACAGCTCGTTGCGGTAAGCCTCACCACCGGCGAGGCTCGCCGGAATCGCCCAAGCGGCGAGTGCGGCGCATCCTGCAAGCAAGGCCAATCCACCACCGAGATACCAGGCGGTTCGCGAACGCCGCGCCCACGGATGCCAGAGCGGGCCGAGCAAATACGGAAACGCAACGTGCAGCAACATCACCGGGCCTTTGCTGAGCAAGCCGGCGGCGACTGCAATGGCAAACCAGGCGAACATCGGTCGCTTCTCCACGTCGCGTCCGGCCAAGGCATTCAGCGCCCCGAGCACACACAGGGTCAGCAGCATTTCGTACATGATTTGCAGACTGAACAGAAACGCGTAGCTGAAAGCTGCGAGCAGCCATGGCGTCAATTCGGCAACGCTCGGCACCTCACGGAACAGCACGCGCGCCAGACGCCGTGCCTGCAGCAGCGCACCGAGTCCGATCAGCACTTCGAGCAGTCTTGGCCAGCTATCGCCAACGCCGCCAACGAACCATCCGGCATGAATCAGCCAGAACAGCAGCGGCACCTTGTGGCTGTAAGGAACTCCGTTCGCCACCGGCACGAGGAATTGCCCACTGTTCCACATTTCCCATGCGACACCAAGCGTACGCGTTGAGTACAGCGGCATGAAGCCGGTTTGAAAGATCGCGATCAATGCAGCTGCCAGCCAGAGTGGCAGCCATGCCGAGGACGCGTAGCGCGACGATTGATTCATTGTTCGCGATTCCGCTTATTCGTCATCGGCCGCATTGGATGATTCTGCTGGCACCTCTGGAACCACGCCGCCACGACAGCTCGGTGCCACCGCATCCGATTTGAACATCAACCACTCGCGACGATTGGCGTGGCCAACAACAACGGCCTTGTCGCGATCGATGCACGGCGCCATGACCCGATCGAGAATAAAGATCCAGCGCGACTCGGGCTTGGCTTCCTGCCAGCGGATCGCATCGGCGAGTTGCTGACTCTTGGGCTTCTTGAAACCAAACTCGGTGACTTCACGATCGGCCAGCAGCAGGTTCTGCTCTTTCCATCCAACCAAGCCCATCTCACCCGCCGGACCTGCCACGACGCCGGCTTGACGCATGATTTTTGCGGCCGATGTGGAATCATTCATTACCGGATAGACCCAGAATCCCCACAAAAGCCAGATGCCAGCCAGGCTAACGCCAAGACCGATCGCGCTGCGACGGATGCGAAACACCGCCGCGGCCAATGCAGCGACGAAACCGATCGCGATGAGGAATCCCCAGAGACCCGCACCGCCATTGCCGAGGCCACGCTCGACGACAAGTTCATTGGCCATTTTTATCCAGCCGTTCGAAGCGCCGATGCCAGCGCCTAGAAAACCAATGGCCATCAGCACGGTGAGAGCGAAAAAGGCACAACGCAACCAGAATTTTTTGAGCAACTCGTCCATGAACGGCGCGCTGATCACAGCAATCCACGGCAGCGCCGGCATGATGTAGACATCGCGCTTGCCATTCGGAATCGAGAAAAACAGGAGGATCAGGCCTACCCAGACCAAGGGCAGCAGGAAGCGCGCATCCCGCGCCAGCAAGCGTTCGGTCCAGTGTTTTGTGACGCCGATCAGGACAATGCTGAGGGGCAACCAGCCGTAGGCGATGATGCCGGCGAAATACCACCAGGGCTGAAGATGATCCCAGGATTCGGCATAGCGCGCGGCGGTCTGGTGAAACAGGATGTCCTGCAGATAGGCGTGGTATTCCGGCGCACTACTGGCGCGCACCGTCAGCACCATCGGCACGATCCACAACGCAATCGCAACGAGAAAAGTGAGCGCACCGGATAGCCATCGCCAGACACCACCATCGAAGGTCGGCAAATGCTGCCAGTTTCGCCAGCGTGCAAATGCGAACGGCAGGATCATGAGCAACGCAAGGACGCCGACACCCTTGGTGATCACGCCCAGTCCCGCGGCAAAACAGCCGAGCCAGTAGGCGCGCCAGTTGGGTCCGAGTAGAAAGTGACGAAGCAGACCGTAGTTGGCCAAGGTGATGAAAAACGTCACCAGCGGATCGATCTGGGCGCGCTTGGACTGATAGGCAAACTGGAACGTCGACAGCACCAGGATGGCGGCCCATAGCCCAATCCGATGATTCCATTGACGACGTGCGAAATCGTAGGTGAGGAACAAGGTTCCCAACGCGGCGAGCAGCGAAGGCAGCAAAAATGCGATGCGCCAGTTCCGGGTCAGCTCGTAAGCCGCCGCCTGCATCGCCATGAACATCGGCGGCTTGTCCGAATACAGCTCACTGCCGCGGTGCGTGATGAGCCATTGGCCGCTCTCGACCATGTGCTTGGCGACGAGCGCGAAGCGTGGCTCATCGGCCGGCCATGGATCGCGCAGCCCGATGCCGGCACCGAGCACGACAAGAGCAATCAGCAGAAACAACCAGAATTCGCGGCGTTCGCGCGGCGTTCGTGGATCGGGGTTGGAGTCCGTTGCAATCATGCGGCGAATAGTCTCAAGCGCTTATGGTGGGAGCCGGCTTCAGCCGCTTGTCTCCTTTTGACGGCGATGCCTTGTTTCTCATCGTACCGGAAGGCATCGGGCCTGAAGGCTCCTGCTGCAGAAGGCTTGGATGTGCGGCGAGGGATGAGGATCAGATTTGTCCCAACGGAAGACGCAGCGTGAACGATGCCCCGCCACCCTCGCGTTGCTCGGCACGCACGCTGCCGCCATGTTCCTCGGCAATTTTCTTGACTACGGCGAGGCCGAGTCCGGTGCCGCGTGCCTTGCTCGATGTGTACGGCTCGAACCAACGTTCGCCGAAGCCTTCGGGCAAGCCGGGCCCGTTGTCGCTGACGACGATGTCGACCCAGGCGCTGTCACCTTCGCGGATGGTTTCGGTGATCACGGCGATCTGCGGTTTGCGCAAATCGCCGATCGCCTCAAGCGCATTCTTGAGCAGGTTGTGCATGGCCTGGCGCAGGCGCACCGCATCAACCTTGACCATCGGCTCGCCTTCGACGAATTGCCGGCTCAGGCTCAGGCGCTGATCGCTGGCATAGAGATCAAGCACCTCGGCGATCAAGGCATGCAAGGCAACCGGACGCGTGGTCAATTGGGGCGGTCGCGCATAGTCGCCGAACGCGTTGACCATCGTTTTCAGAGCTTCGACCTGACTGACGATCGTGCGCGTCGCGCGATCAAGCAACTCGCTGTCGTCGGGCGGTAGACGGCCGATGAAGCGTCGGCGCAGGCGTTCGGCGGCGAGCTGGATCGGCGTCAGCGGATTCTTCACTTCGTGGGCGAGGCGTCGCGCGACTTCGCCCCAGGCCGCATCGCGCTGCGCACTATTGAGCACGGTCAGATCGTCGAAGACGGCGACGAAGCCGCCATCACCGGGCAACGCCGCACCGCGCAACATCAGGACACGTCGACCGCTTGAGGTTTCAAAGACGATTTCCTCACGCCACTCGCGCAAGCCTTCGCGCATGTGGCGCGCGAGTGGATCGGTGATGCTGGCAAGCCCTGGATGCTCGCGTTTGATTTCGGCCAGCGTGCGACCCGCGTAACTGGCGAGGGAAACGCCGAGTATCTGTTCGCCCGCCCGGTTGGCCACGCGCAGCACGCCGACATGATCGAAACCGAGCACGCCGGCCGACAGTCGCTCAAGCACGGCGCCGAGCCAGGCGCGCTGCGTGTCGATCTCCTGGGCGCTGCGCTGCGCGCGCATGCCGGCTAGTTCAAGCTCGCGCGACATCTGGTTGAACGAGTTGACCAGATGGCCGAGTTCGTCGTTGCTCGCGACCGGCAACGGCGTATCAAAACGGCCTTCGCCGATCGCGCGCGTGGCGTGCACGAGACGCCCAACCGGCGCCAGTAGACGCCGCGAAACACCGAACGCCGCGAGCACCGCAAACAGCACCGACAAGGTCAAAACGAAAGTAAGGATCAGACCAAAGGTCAGCTTCAGCGAGCCGCGCAGATATTTCAGGCGCTGGAAATCGAAGCTCGCTTTCTCGATGCCGGCGGTCAGTGGCTGCAATCGCTCAGGCAGCGGGAAAAGCCCCTGCAGCAAGCGCGGCTTGCCAGCACCCGAAGCCGAAGCAATCGGCATGACCACACGTATCAGGAGCAGATCGCCGAGCGGTTCGGCGGCGGCAAAGCGGCCTTCGCCATTGACCCGGATCAGGATGCTCGAATCGGGAAACGACGGATCGAGATAACGCGGATCCGAACTGGCGAGGGCGAGCACGCGACGGTCCGCATCGAACACGCTGAGCTGGGTCGCACCGAGGGGTTCAATCTCGCGATCGAGACTGGCTTGCAGGTTCTGATCGAATACGCTGGCCATCTCCTCGGCGAGCTCGGCGGTGCCCGACTCGGCCTTGCGCTGGTGCTCATCGATGACGATGCGGCCGACTTCGAGCGCATCGTCGAGCGCATGTTCGAGACTGACGTCGAACCAGCTGTCGACGGTGGCGTTGATGAAGCGCAAGGCGAATCCGTAGACGACGACGACCGGCGGCACGGCGAGCAAAACAAGCGTCAGCAACAAGCGCCGGGTGAGTCGCGCGCCCGGTGCGCCACGGCCGAGATCCCGGCGCAAGCGCCAGAGGCGTTGACCGATCAAAACGAACAAAATGAGCAAAGCCAGCACCGCCGCGCCAAGCACCCAACCGTAGGCATCGACGAAGGCACCACTGCCGCCCGCCGCCTGCTCGGCCAGCTTGAGCGAGGCCATGAGCAGGGCGAGTACGGCGAGCGTCGGCAGCACGCGACGCCCGATCAGGTTCAGCCAGCCGCGACGGTCCACGCATACTCCGGTGCAGAAAGGCGCCAGGCCGGTTCAAGCATGGCTGGCAGACGCAGGGCACCCGGCAGAACCGAATGGTCGAGTTGGACGTCCAGCAGCAATCGCGTGCCCGCTGGAAGATTGGCGAAGCTTGCCGGCAGTGGCAGCCGCAGTGCGGCGAGCGCGTCGGTCAGGTAAGCGGAAGCAGGAAAACTGCGTACGGAATCCGAGCCGCTGTCGTGCAGTTGGTAGCGCCGGGTCAAAGGAAAATAACGCAGCTCGATCTGGCGACGGTGATCGAGCGCGCCGCGGTTCGCCTGCGTGCGCAAATGCACATCGAGGGTGACCGGAATGCCGTGCTCGAGCGCATCATTGATCGGTCCGTTGAAGCGGCAATCGAGATTGAGCTCCAGCAATGGGCCCTCGGCAACCGACACCAGTTGCGCCTCGCGGATCTGCAAGCTGCCCGGTTGCTGGTCGCGCATGGCATCGCAGCCGATCAGAAGACCCAGCAGCGTTACGCTAATTGCTAGCCTTTTCCACAATCGCATAATAGAAACCGTCCATCCCCTTGTTGCCCGGCAGGTTCTGTCGACCGCTGCCTGCGGTCCGTCCATAACGTTCATGAATCGGTACCGCGCGTGCATCGGCGTGAGCATCGAGCAACGCAGCCACCACCGCTTCATTTTCGTCGCGCAACAGCGAGCAGGTGGCATAGAGCAGCTTTCCTCCGGGCGCGAGCATAGGCCACAGCGCCGCCCCGAGTCTCATCTGGATTGCCACCAGCGGGGTGATGTCAGCGGCGCGACGATGCAACTTGATGTCGGGCTGACGACGAATGATGCCGCTGGCCGAACACGGCGCATCGAGCAGGATGCGATCATAGAGCTGGCCATCCCACCAATTGGATGGACGTGACGCATCGCCGTGCACCACGTTCGCACTCAGGCCCAGACGGCTCAGATTCTCACGCAGGCGCGGCA
>JBDSPX010000003.1:0-13484 GCA_039930065.1 Dokdonella sp. | reverse complement strand
GAATGCATCTGGAATTCGCAGCCGCCGCCGAACGCCATGCCACGCACAGCTGAAACCACCGGCACCAGCGAGTACTTGATGCGCATGCTGGTCGCCTGGAAGTTGGCAACCATGGCCTCGAATTCGGTGATCTTGCCGTCCTTGATCAGACCAAGCGCCCCTTTGAGATCGGCGCCGGCCGAGAACGGTTCGCTGGTTTGCCAGATCACCATCGCCTTGAACTGCTTCTCGCAATGCTCCACGCAAGCCTGCAAACCATCGAGTACGGCATCGTTGACGGTATTCATCTTGGTCTTGAACGAGACGATGCCGATGTCGTCGCAGAGATGCCACAAGCGCACGCCATCGTTTTCCCAGACCGTAGTACCAGTATCAAACGTCTCGCCGAGCAGCGGATCGGGGAACAACTGGCGCTGATAGACCGCTGCATTCGAGCGCGGCACGTTTTTGCCAAGTGTCGGCGACCATGAGCCATCCTTGCCATGCACGCCATCGCGGCCATCGGTGACCCATGCGGGCAACGGTGCATCGCTCATCGCCTTGCCAGCGGCGATGTCTTCGGCAATCCACTGCGCCACTTGTTTCCATCCGGCGGCTTGCCACGTCTCGAACGGCCCCATTTTCCAGCCGTAACCCCAACGGATTGCGAAATCGACATGGCGTGCGGTCTCGCCAATATCGGCAAGGTGGAACGCGGTGTAGTGAAACAGATCGCGAAACATGGCCCAGAGGAATTGCGCCTGATTGTCTGTTGAAGCACGCAAGGCGGCGAATTTTTCCGAGGGATTGCGAATCGCGAGAATCTTTCCGAGCTCTTCGCTGACACCCTCGGTGGCTGGACGGTAATCCTGTTTGGCCAGGTCAAGCACCTGGATATCCTTGCCTACCTTGCGGAAGAAACCCGCGCCGGTTTTCTGTCCGAGCGCGCCCTTTTCGATCAACGCGCTGAGCCAGGCGGGCACCTTGTAATACTTGTGCCACGGATCATTCGGCAGAGTGTCATCCATGGTCTTGATCACATGCGCCATCGTGTCGAGGCCGACCACATCCGAGGTGCGGTAGGTCGCACTCTTTGGTCGACCAATCGAAGGGCCGGTGATCGCATCGACCGCATCGAAGCCGAGCTTGAACTGCTCGGTGTGATGCATCGTGGCGAGGATCGAGAACACGCCAATGCGGTTGCCGATGAAATTCGGCGTGTCCTTGGCATGGACGACGCCCTTGCCGAGGGTCGTGGTCAGGAACGCTTCGAGCCCCGACAGCAGGGCTGGATCGGTCTGCTTGTCCGGAATCAACTCGACCAGATGCATGTAGCGTGGTGGGTTGAAGAAGTGGATGCCCGAGAAGCGAGGGCGCATCGTCGCTGGTAGTGCTTCGGCCAATGCATTGATCGAAAGGCCTGAAGTGTTGCTCGCAATGAAAGCAGAATCAGAGACATACGGCGCAATCTTCTTGTAAAGATCGAGCTTCCATTCCATCCGCTCGGCAATTGCCTCGATGATCAGGTCGCAACCCTTGAGCAGATCGAGATGCTCATCGTAGTTGGCCGGTGTGATCGACAAGGCGCGCGACGCTTCGGCGAGCGGAGCCGGCGACAGCTTCGCCAGATTGGCGATCGCCTTGATCGCGATGCCGCTTTTCGGACCTTCCTTGGCAGGCAAGTCGAACAAGATGGTTTCGACATCGGCATTGGTCAAATGGGCGGCGATCTGGGCGCCCATGACACCGGCGCCGAGAACGGCAACCTTGCGGATGCGGAGAGGGGAGTGGCTCATGCAAAACCTCGCAGGAAAGAAGGGGAGGGAGCGCGACGCAAGGTCGCGCAGAGGAATTTGGACGGGATCAGTCTGCGCGCAAGCCGGCCGCGGCGAAGCGGATCAAATGCTCGGCCGCCCGTTCACGATGAATTTTCTCGGTCATGGCCGCGCGTCGCTTGATCACGCCGAAATCGGCCATCGCGTAGGTCAACGCTCCGGCGATGATGTCGATGCGCCAATAAAGTTCTTCCTTGTCCAGATGCGGGAGTTGTGCGCCGAACGCGGCGGCGAATTCCTTCAACACATGGCCGTAGTTTTCCGACAGGAATTTGCGCAGGCGTTCGTTGTGTTCGGCATAGGCGCGCGCAAGAACTCGAACAAAGGTTGCACCGCCAGTCTTGTCGAGTGACAACAGCAAGGCCGGGTGAATGAAGGCCGCCAGGATTTCTTCGAGAGTTGGCTTGGACTTGGCCAGAACCGCTTGCAGGGATTCAAGCCGGTGCGCGCTGAGTTCATCGAGGCGGCGACGGAACACCTCATTGACGAGATTGTCCTTGGAGCCGAAATGGTAGTTGACCGCGGCCAGATTGACCTTGGCCGTCGCGGTCAGCTCACGCAACGAGGCGCCGGCAAATCCATTGCGTGCAAACAGCTCCTCGGCAGCGCCGAGAATACGTTCCTTGGTCGAGAAGTGAGGCGAATTCAAGGGTGGGCGTCCAAATCAGGGGGGGTGAAACCAAACGTTCGTTTTAATCATAAGCCCGCAGCTCGCTCCGAGCAAAGTCGAAACTGCGCATCAAATCGCGCTTTCGGGGTGCAAAAGCGAGCAAAAACTAGCTAGAATGTGAGGTCGGATAGTGCGCTAACTATCCGAAATGCCGTGGATTTAGTCTTTCGGCAGCCCCGGTTAACCCCTCGATTCCCATTTATAAGGTTCTAAGACAATGGCGCTGGAGCGCACTCTTTCCATCATCAAGCCCGATGCGGTCGCCAAGAACGTCATCGGCCAAATCTATTCCCGTTTCGAAAAGGCCGGCCTCAAGATCATCGCCGCGCGCATGAAGCAGCTCTCGCGCCGCGAAGCCGAAGGTTTTTATGCCGTCCACAGCGAGCGTCCCTTTTTCAAGGCGCTGGTTGATTTCATGATCTCCGGTCCGGTCATCATCCAGGCCCTCGAAGGCGAGAACGCCATCGCCGTGCATCGTGACCTGATGGGCGCGACCGATCCGAAGAAAGCGGACGCCGGAACCATCCGTGCCGACTTCGCCGATTCGATCGACGCCAATGCCGTGCACGGTTCGGATGCGCCAGAGACAGCCGCTGTCGAAATCGCGTACTTCTTCGCCAGCTCCGAAGTGACGGCGCGCTGAGTCGATGGACGTGACCGAGACCAGAACGAATCTGTTCGGCCTTGATCGCCAGGGCTTGCGCGAATGGTTCGCGCAAGCCGGCGAGAAGCCTTACCGTGCCGATCAGGTCATGAAGTGGATGTACCACCGTCACGTCACCGATTTCGCGCAGATGACCGACGTCGGCAAGGTGCTTCGCAGCAAGCTCGAAGCTGTTGCCGAAATTGTTCCGCCGAATGTGTTGCATGAGAAGCAATCGACCGACGGCACGCACAAGTGGCTGCTCGGCATGGATCCGCGCAATGCGATCGAGGCCGTTTTCATTCCTGAGAGCTCGCGCGGCACCTTGTGTGTTTCTTCGCAGGTGGGCTGCGGCCTCAACTGTACGTTCTGCTCGACCGGCACCCAGGGCTTCAACCGCAATCTGTCGACCGCCGAGATCATCGGCCAGGTCTGGGTTGTGGCCAAGCATCTCGGCAACGTGCCACATCACCAGCGCAAGCTGACCAATGTCGTGATGATGGGTATGGGCGAGCCGCTGCTCAATTTCGAGAACGTCGTGCGCGCGATGAGCATCATGCGCGATGATCTCGGCTTCGGCCTTGCCAACAAACGCGTGACCCTGTCGACCGCCGGCCTCGTGCCGATGATCGATCGACTGTCCGCGGAGAGTGATGTCTCGCTGGCCGTTTCGCTGCATGCACCGAACGACGAATTGCGTACCCAGCTTGTTCCGCTCAACAAGAAATACCCGATCGCCGAGCTCATGGATGCCTGCTTGCGCTACACGCAGCGAGGTCCGCGCACGACGGTCACCTTTGAATACACGATGATGAAGGGCATCAACGACACGCCGGAACTGGCTCGCGAGCTCGTAAAGCTTGTGCGCAAGGTGCCGAGCAAGGTCAATCTGATTCCGTTCAATCCATTTACCGGTACGCAGTACGAGCGCTCGGAGGAATCGGCGATTCGTGATTTCCAGACGATCCTTCTCGATGCCGGTGTGCTGACCATGGTCAGGCGCACCCGCGGCGATGACATCGATGCCGCCTGTGGTCAGCTCAAAGGCCAGGTCATGGATCGCACGCGCCGCCAGGCGGAATTCCGCAAGAAACTTGAAGGAGGCGTGGCCGATGCGGCTTGATCGAACCCTGCTGGCGGTCTTGCTGCTTGCACTCCTGACCGGCTGCGCAACCGGGGGCGGAAGGTCACGCCCGATGGCCGAGAGCAATCCCGAGAACCCGAAGACCAAAGCTGCGGCGCTGTATACCGATCTTGGTCAGAAATACATGGCTCAGGGCAAGCTCGAAATCGCTTTGGAGAATCTCAACAAAGCGCTGGCCGCCGATGCAAACCATGCTGATGCACATACTGTGGTCGCTTTGCTGTATGAGCGCATCGGCGACAACGCCAAGGCGGAAGAGCACTACCGGCGCGCTGCCGAGTTGATGCCGAAGGCAGGTGGCGAGAACAATAATTACGGCGCGTTTCTTTGCAAGATGGGTCGATATGACGATTCAGCCGTCTATTTTGTGCGGGCCATCGCAGATCCGTTCTACAAAACACCCGCGGTAGCCTTGACCAATTCGGGAACCTGTGCGATCAAGGGAGGCAAGTTGGATGTTGCCGAGAAAGATCTGCGCGAAGCATTGAATCGGGAGCCCAACAACTCCGAAGCCTTGTTCCAGATGGCCACGGTTTTGTATCGGAAAAATGATTTTTTCCGGGCCAGGGCATTTATTCAGCGTTACGAGGCGGTAGGGCAGCAAAGTGCGGATGCCTTGCTGTTGGGACGCAACATTGAGCTTCGTCTGGGAAACGGCAAGGCCTCGCAGGATTACACGAGTCGTCTGCGCGAACGCTTTCCCGATTCGCCGCAAGCCCGTTCGCTCGACGCCACCACAGTTACAGACGATCCGAAATAGCGTGAGCAAACGAATATCCAAATTGCCGGCCCACAGGAATTGGGGCGTTGTAGATGCTGACTCGGGTCAGCTTGATTTGTTGTCAATTCCGGAGAGTGAAGCAGTGAGCAATAATGGCGTCGAACATCAGGATCTGCAGGAATGTCCTGCGCAGATTCCGACGGAATCCGATTCGGTGACAGTGATCAATCTGTCAGCCATGGATTTGGTGGACGACGATCCCGGCACGGTTGGGCAGCGCTTGCGTGCGGCGCGTGAATCGCGCGGTTGGACCTGCGAGGAAGTCGGTGCACGCCTCAAGTTGCAGGCACGACTGATTCGTCGTATCGAGGAAGATGACTACAGCGGCATTGCTCACGCCGTCTATCTGCGCGGATACCTGACGAGTTATGCGCGCTTGCTCGACATGCCCGTTGTCATCGCCGAGCAAGTGGTCGAGGAGTGCGGCGAGCAAGTGCCCCTGATTTCAACGGGGCGGGTTTCGCGTTCGCGCTACATGCTTGATCGCTACTCGGTCAGCGCCACCTATTTAATCCTCACGGCGCTCGTGATCGGACCGGCTGTCTGGCTGGCGACCCATGGTGGGCTCGAACAAAATCTTGCGCGTACGGTCATGCTCGATGCACCGACCGCGTTGCCCGAGGCCTTGCCTGGATCGGCCGGTAATCCGCGAGACGAAAGTGCTGCTTTCGCAACGTCCAGCACCGACTCATCGCCAATGAGTGCGATCACCCAGAGCTTTCCTCCAAAGAATGAAGCGACGACCGACGCGCCGCCAATCATCGCATCGATGGCGCCATTTTCGGCAGTACAGCCTCAGCCTTCGTTGCCGGACGCACCCGTGCCACCACAAGCGGCAAGTGTCGGCAAACATTCGCTCACGCTGCGACTCAAGCAGTCCAGCTGGGTTGAAGTGACCGCAGCCAATGGAGACAAGCTGGAGTACGGCTTGCTCGAGGCTGGCGTCGAGCGTCACTACTCCAGTGACAGCGCGGTTACGATCCGTCTGGGCAATGCCCAGGGTGCCGAAATCGTCGCGGATGGCAAGACCATCGACCTTGCTCCGTTTCGACGCGCGAACGTTGCTTCGTTGCGTGTCTTCTCTGGTGACGAACCGGCCAGCCGAATCGATTCCTGAGCGATTCGGGGCACGTCTTTTTTACAGGCGCTGGCTGAAATGCTGTTACCCTAGCGCCCCCCGCGCTGCCCTCTACTGGTAGTTGGCACTGCCTTTCTGTGGCGCTCAATTCGGTGATGCGTATGGCTTTTGAAGTTCTTGACGAGCACGAACAAGGTGAACTGGTGCGCAAGTGGTTGCACACCAATGCAATGTCCATCTTCATTGGTATTGCCATCGGTCTTCTGCTCATATTCGGCTACCAGCAATGGAAGGCGCGCGAGTTACGCACCCAGTCGGAAGCGGCATCGCAGTTCGCGGCGTTCAGCGATGCGGTCGAAGCCAAGCGTAGCGATGATGCGAATCGAATCGCCGAATCCTTGCGCAAGGATTACGCAAAAAGTGCATTCGCATCGTTTTCCGCACTGCGTCAGGCCGAAGTATCGGTAGGCAAAGCCGATCTCAAAGCTGCGTCCGATGATCTCGAATGGGCAAGTCAGTCAACCAGCAATGGCGCTCTGAAGTCGCTGATCGCTTTGCGTCAAGCGCGTTTGAGCTTGGCGGATGGCAAGGCCGACGCCGCGCTCGCCCAGCTTGACCAGATCGCCAAGACCGATTTCCCCGCCCTGGCCAGTGAGCTGCGTGGTGATGCGTTGGCCAAGCTCGGCCGCGCGGCTGACGCGCGGGCTGCCTATGCAGAAGCACTTTCGCAACTCGATGCGCAATCGCCGGATCGTGCCTACGTCGAAATGAAGCAGAGCGATTTGCCGGTTGCAGACAAGGTAACGGAGCAGAAGAAGTCATGAGGCGCGTTCTGCTCGTCCTCATCATGGCATCGTTCATGCTCACCGGCTGCAATTTTCTAAAGAGCCTGGGCAAGAAAGACAACGTCGAGCCGCCGAAGCCGCTGGTTGAATTCTCGCCAACGGCCAACGTGCAGAAGCTCTGGTCCGGATCAATCGGCAAGGGCCCGGGCAAATCCGGCGCGCAGATGAATCCCGCGATCGTCGGAGAGCGCATGTATGTCGCCAGTGTCAATGGTGACATTGAAGCGATTGATGCCTCGAACGGACGCCGTTTGTGGTTGACCAGCGCAAAGAAGATTCAATGGTCGGGTGGCCCCGCGGCCAACAATGATCTGGTTGTGGTTGGCGCGCTGAATGGCCAGGTTCGTGGATATTCCGCGGCGGATGGCAGCGAACTCTGGAGTGTCCAGCTCAGTTCGGAAATTATCTGCGCTCCGGCGATTGGCGAGAACATCATCGCCGTGCGCGCACAGGATGGGCGACTTTACGGACTCGATCCTGCAAATGGCACGCGTCGATGGGTTTACGAGCAGACCGTACCGGTCCTCAGTGTGCGCGGCAATGCGTCACCCGTCATCGGCGGCGGCTTTGTCTTTGACGGCTACGACACCGGTCGACTGGTTGCCGTGCGCGAGAGCGATGGTGCTCCGGCCTGGACCCAGGTTCTGGCAGCCGGTGAGGGACGCACCGAGGTTGAGCGTCTTGCCGACTCCGATGGCAAGCTCGTGCTCGACAACGGTGAATTGTTCGCGAGCAGTTACCACGGTCAGGTAGGCGCTTTTTATGCAGACAGTGGTCGTCCGGCATGGGTTCGGGATCTATCAAGCTTTTCCGGGCTCGCTGTCGGTGGCACTTCGGTCGTGGTCAGCGATGCCGATGGCAATGTCTGGGCATTTGATCGACAGAGCGGAGCGAATTTGTGGAAGCAGGATGGCTTGCTGCATCGTTGGCTGAGTCCGCCGGCGATTGTCGGAAACTATGCCGTGTTTGGCGATGTTGAAGGTTACGTGCACTGGTTGAACATCGCTGACGGCTCCTTTGCCGCGCGCGAGCGCATCAGCAAGAAGGCGATCGAAAGTGCGCCAGTGGTCAACGGTGATGTCGTTTATGTCGAAAATACCAGTGGTGATATTTCGGCCTTCCGCACGCAGTAAGTAGTTATTGTTGCCTGACCCGCATCAGCCTGGGCTGATGCGGGTCAGCTTTTGAATCGATGACATCCGCGAGCAGTGGATGTCGCTGCAACTTGATATGGAGCGCCCGCGATGCTGCCTGTCGTCGCCCTGGTTGGACGCCCCAACGTCGGCAAATCGACCTTGTTCAATGTGCTCACGCGATCGCGCGATGCACTCGTTGCCGATATGCCCGGCGTCACGCGCGATCGCCACTATGGATTTTGTCGCCTCGGCGAACGTCATTTCGTGCTCGTCGATACCGGTGGTCTGGCCGACAGCGAGGAAGGGCTTGCCGGCCTGACCGCACGACAGGTCGAGCTGGCGATCGCCGAGGCCGACGTGGTGATCTTTGTCGTCGATGCCCGTGATGGGCTGCTTCCGACCGATCAGGCGATTCTCGCGCGCTTGCGGCGAACCTCCAAGCCAATGCTGTTGGCAGTCAACAAGATCGATGGTCTCGATGAAACCACCGCTCTGGCCGATTTTGCCCGCCTCGGCGTCGCCGCTCCACTGGCGATTGCGGCTGCACAAAATCATGGCATGCGTATTCTGATCGAGGCGATCCAGGCGCAGTTGCCTCAAGATGATGGGGCGCAAATCAGCCCTGATGACGAAGGCGGTATTCGCGTTGCGATAGTCGGTCGTCCGAATGTCGGCAAGTCGACCTTGGTCAATCGTTTGCTCGGGGAAAATCGCGTCATTGTTTCCGATGTCGCTGGTACCACGCGCGACTCGATTCGCATTCCACTTGAGCGCGATGGGCGGCTGTACACCTTGATTGATACGGCCGGCGTGCGCCGACGTGCACGCATCGAGGATGCCGTCGAGAAGTTCAGCGTCATCAAGACCCTGCAGTCGATCGATGCGGCCAATGTGGTGGTTATCCTGCTCGACGCCAACGAAGGTGTGACCGATCAGGATGCCGGATTGATCGGCCATGCGCTCGATGCGGGACGCGCCATGGTGATCGCGGTCAACAAGTGGGATGGACTGAACAAATACGATCGCGACCGATGCGAGAGCTCGCTGGTGCGCAAGCTCGTATTTGTCGAGTGGGCGCCCAGGATCACGATTTCCGCGCTGCACGGCACCGGCATCGGCGAATTGATGAAGCGCGTCAATCGCGTTCACGAGGCGGCCAACAAGAAGCTCACCGCGTCTGATCTGACCCGCGCGCTGGAGGCGGCCTATGCCGCCTACCAACCACCGCTGGTGCGTGGTCATTCGCCGAAGCTGCGCTATGCGCATCCAGGTGGCTCGAATCCGCCGACCATCGTTATCCACGGAACAAGAACCAAGCATCTGGCTGAGTCCTATCGGCGCTACCTCGAGAATTTCTTCCGCAAACGCTACAAGCTCGAAGGAACGCCGATACGGATTGATTTTCGTGAAGGCGAAAATCCGTATGCAGGAAAGAAAAATGTGCTGACCGAAGGCCAGCAAAAGCGACGTCAGCGAATAATTCGTAACGCCAAACAAGGCAAGTAGCGATCGCTGATCGGCATTCGGGTAGACCTGGAATGTCGCCCGTTGAAAATCGACTGACCAGCCCTGCAGCTGTTGAGAACCGGGAAAATCATCGACCTTGGTGTTGAAGGTGCTCATCGAGTGAAGTCTGATTGTTATCGGCCCCTGCCATGCATTTCCGTCGCGATCCTCGCGGGCGGTGCGGCAACGCGACTCGGTGGTGTTGATAAAGGTTTGATGCCGCTGAATGCGCGTCCACTGATCGCCTGGGTTGTTGAGTCTCTGGCGCAGAATGCAGACTGGCCTCGTCTGATCATTGCCAACCGCAATATCGCCGAGTATTCACGGTTTGCGCCCACCATCAGTGATCGGCAAAAAGACGAGTTCGCTGGTCCGTTGGCAGGTGTGGCGGCGGCGCTTCTTGCCTGTGAGACTGAATGGCTATACACGGTGCCAGTGGACAGCGCGAATGCAAACCCGGCCCTTGCCATGCACCTCTTGCAACACGCACTGGAGCGCGGAGCGGATAGTGTGGTTGCGCATGACGGTCGGCGCCGCCAGCCACTCTTCGCACTCTATCGTCGAGCGCTTGCCGAATCCGCTGACAACGCACTTTCGTCAGGATTCGGAGTCAGTCGCTGGCAGGATACGATCAGAACCCTTGAGATCGCCAGCACAGGTCTCGGCGACGTTTGGATCAATCTGAATACGGTCGATGATTTCACCGCGATGTGCCGGAGGATGCGCGGCCATGACTGAGTTCCCTAAGGGGATTTCCATCGGCGAGGCACAGTCACTTGTGATCGAGCATTGCCGTGCGCGGCGTTTGGCGTCGCAATCCGTTGCGCTGCAGGCAGCGTTTGGTCGTGTTCTTGGCAACGATGTTCGCGCCTCGCGAGACCAGCCTCCATTCACGAATTCCGCAATGGATGGATTTGCCGTCCGCGCGCAAGACTTGCCCACGTCCGGACAACGACGTTTGCGCTTGGTCGGAACGCGCTTGGCGGGGGATCCGGTAAACGCTTCGATCGGTATGGGTGAGTGCTTGCGCATTACCACTGGAGCACCGCTGCCGTTCGGCGCCGATACCGTCGTCATCAAGGAGCGTGTCACCGTCGATGGCGAGAACATCGTGATCGGCGCCGATGAAGTGCCTGGATCGCATGTGCGTCCAGCCGGGGAAGAATTTCGTGCGGGCGTCATCGTGGTCGAAGGCGGCCAGCGCATCGGTGTCGCGCAACTGGCTGCGCTGGCATCCATGGGCCACGCCGAAGTTTCGGTTGCCTGCATACCGGCAGTGCAGATCATGACGACCGGCGATGAATTGGTCATGCCGGGCGTCGAATGCGCTGCGGCGCAAATCTACAACAGCAACGGGTTTGCGCTGGCCGCTCTGCTCAAGGCAAGTGGAATCGAGTCGCTATCGGCAAACGAATCCCCCCAGGGCTTTACGCATTTGCCCGATGATCCCGCGAAGATTCGCGAAGCCTTGCTGCGCGCCGCGGAATCATCGGATGTCATCATCACTTCGGGTGGAGTCTCGGCTGGCGAGGCCGATTTCCTGCCATCGCTCGTTGCCGATACAGGACGAATACATTTCTGGAAGGTGCGCATGCGCCCCGGTATGCCGATCCTGTTCGGCGAGATCGGACGTGCCTTGGTTTTCTGCCTTCCAGGCAATCCAGTTTCGACATTCGCGACCTTTCACTGTCTGGTGCGCCCGGGACTCGCGGCCATGCAGGGATTGACGACAGGCAGTACTCAGGTGCTGCAAGCTCAACTGACGAGCGCGATTTCAAAGACGCATGAACGAACCGAGTTCATGCGCGCGGTGTGCGCAGTGCGCGATGACGGTACCCTTCTGGCCACGCCGGTTTCGCGCCAGGGTTCGTCAATGATCCGCGGGCTGGTCGAAGCGAATGCGTTGATCATGGTGCCCGAACGGACACGCGTGATTGAACGTGGCGGCGTCGTCCAAATTCTTCAGTTGACCGAATTTTTCTGAATCGCAATGAGCACCAACGCCCTGTCGAGCGACACTGGAATCATCGAGATTGAACCACACGAAGCACTGACGCATTTGCGCGCAGGTGCGTTGCTCATCGACGTTCGTGAACCCGACGAGCGCGCGGCTGGCATGCCGCGTGATGCCATTGGTATTGCGCGGGTCGCGCTTGCCGCGGAGATTGTGGCGCTTGCCTCAGATCGATCGACCGAATTGATGACGCTTTGCGCCAGCGGTCAACGATCGCTGCTGGCAAGGCAACAGCTGCTCGAACTGGGCTATAGCCGGGTGGTTTCGGTTCGTGGCGGATTCAATCGCTGGCGTGCCGAGGGTCTGCCGCTCGCCGATGGTTCGGTCGATGAGGATTTTTCACAACGCTATGCCCGTCATCTGGTTCTGCCCGAGGTGGGTCTCAGCGGCCAGTTGTGCCTCGCAAAGGCGAGCGTGGTGCTGGTTGGCGCGGGCGGACTCGGCTCCCCTGCGGCCCTCTATTTGGCCGCAGCGGGTGTTGGCAAGTTGATCTTGATTGATGATGACCATGTCGAGCGCTCCAATTTGCAGCGCCAAGTCGTGCATACCGATGCACGGATTGGTATGGCCAAGACCGAATCGGCGCGGATTGCGCTTTCCGCGCTGAATCCTGCGATCGTCATCGAAACCCGCCAGACGCGCGTTGTTGCCGAAAACGTCGAATCGCTGCTGCGAGGGCACGATCTGATTATCGATGGAGCGGATAATTTCCCGACGCGATATCTGCTCGATGCGGCGTGCCGCCAGCTGGGTCTCCCGATGATCTACGCAGCTGTGCACCGATTCAGCGGGCAGGTCAGTGTGTTTGATTCGCGTCGCAGCGATTCGCCGTGTTATCGCTGCCTGTTCCCGCAGCCGCCGAGTGCCGCCGAGGCACCCAACTGCAGTGAAGCGGGCGTGCTCGGCGTACTTCCGGGGATCATGGGATTGCTGCAGGCCAATGAAGCAATCAAATTGCTTCTCAAGCAAGGTCGGCCTCTGGTTGGCCGCCTGCTTTGCTTTGATGCGCTCGATGCCTCGTTCCGGGAGCTGCGTCTTTCCCGCGATCCGCTGTGTCCCGGTTGCGGAGATGCCGCGCGGTTCGCTGACTATGAGGACCTTGCCAAGCTTTGCTTGGGAAATCCTGAATGCACACCGTAAGACATTGATTTTCGGCGTAATACGGATGTGGCGCCATAGAGCCAGACCAAGTCGGTTACGGTGACCAGTAGCGGCGTAACCGCACCGCAAAATGGTGTCGCAGTAACAGGTCTGCGGCGACCAAGAACAACTTTAATTTGGTCGACACCATCGATGTGCCAGTCGGATCGAGCAAATTAACCGTATTGACTTCAGGAGGTACAGGTGATGCCGATCGCTATGTCCGCCTAGGGCAACGCTGATCAAGTGGCACAACCGTCATGGCGTTCAGAAGGTTTGTAAGCGGTGCTGCGTGGCGAAGTGAAGGCTGGTTGCCTTGACGAGATGCGCGGTGCGGCTGGAGAGTCTTCTGAAAGCCACCTGCTTTAAGAGAAATCAACCGGCTAGGCGAAACCTGTCTGCGCGCAGATCTGCACAAGCGCGCCGCGATCTGCGCGCAGACAGGTGTCGTGACGATTGCGCCACATGATCAGCGCTGCCCTAGGGCACGCACCGACCACGTCCAGCTACACCTGCCACCCGAACACGAGTGGCAACGATGAGTCTCGCTCCATTTCAGCACCTTCGGGCAACTACTACGTCCGCGCGCGTGCGTACACGACGTTCGCTGGCCTCAGCCTGAGTGCCACCATCACGCCGTAAGCATGATCCTGAAACGCAGCCAGCAATGGCATTGAGACGGCGATCGGAGCAATCCGGTCGCTTTTTTTTGC
>JBDSPX010000002.1:0-6520 GCA_039930065.1 Dokdonella sp. | reverse complement strand
GAACACCATCAGGAACGTGATGATGGTGGTGCCTGTGTTGATGACGAGTTGCCAGGTGTCGCTGTAGTGGAAAATCGGTCCTGTAGCGATCCAGATGATGACAATGCTGATGGCAGTTCCAAATCCGATGGGATGGCCGGTGAATCGTGCCGCGCGTTTTGCGAGTTTGCTGAAGGCGCCGTGGCTCATGGTGGTCTCCGATATCGAACGTGGAAATGGGGGGCAGGGTGACGAATCGATCTGGTCGGTATGCAGGCCCGAACCAGGCAATGGTCGCGTACGAGCTACGCATTCTGGCACTCTGCCGGGAATTTCCAAGGAATTGCCGCTGTGTATTTTCTAGCTTCTCGTTCTCCACGAAGGCGCCAGCTGCTTGAACAGATTGGTTTGGTGTTTGAAGTGCTTGATATCGATATTCCTGAGATTCGCGCGGCCGATGAGCCGACGCTCGATTATGTGAGCCGGGTGGCGCGCGAGAAGGCCGGCGCAGGATTGCTGCAAGTCGCCGGAGTGCCGGGCGCGCTCGTGATCGGTGCGGATACCGAAGTCGAACTGGATGGAGAGGTATTCGGCAAGCCGATGGACCGGAGCGAAGCGGCATCGATGCTCGCTCGGCTGGCCGGGCGGACGCACCGGGTCCTCAGCGTAGTCTGGTGTGTCAGTGCTGGCCAGGAAGATCACGTCGTTTCGGTGTCGGAAGTGAGCATGGCAGCGCTCGACGCGGCCCAGATCGATGCGTATGTCGCAACCGGCGAACCGTTCGGCAAAGCTGGCGGCTATGCGATCCAGGGACGCGCAGCCGCCTTCGTTCGGCATCTTGTTGGCAGCTATTCAGGGGTCATGGGACTGCCATTGCACGAAACTTCACAGTTGCTCGGGCGATTTCCCGCGATTCAGGTGGTCCAACAGGACCAGCAGCCCTTGCATGACGAGCGGTGACGTGTCCTCGCCATTCGACAACATGGGCTCTCGCCAGCTATAAATCGCTTCAACTTCTTGTGCCAACCTCTTGTCGTGACCGAAGAAATACTGATCAACGTGACTCCGCGCGAAACCCGTGTCGCGCTGGTCGAGAATGGCATGCTGCAAGAGGTGCATATCGAGCGCGCGAGTCGACGCGGCTATGTGGGCAATATCTACAAAGGCAAGGTAAGTCGGGTCATGCCCGGCATGCAGGCGGCCTTTGTTGAAATTGGTCTGGATCGTGCCGCGTTTCTGCATGCATCGGATATTGTTCGGCCGAATCCGACCCTGCTTGGCGAGAACGGTGAAAACACACCTTCACCTACGCCGCCGATCAATGAGTTGCTGCGTGATGGCCAGGAAATCGTCGTGCAGGTGGTCAAGGATCCGATCAGCACCAAAGGAGCGCGGCTGACCACGCATCTTTCGATCCCGTCGCGCTACCTCGTGCTGTTGCCGTACAGCAGCGTGCTGGGCGTTTCCGTGCGCATCGAGGATGAGACCGAGCGCATGCGATTGAAGGAGATTCTGGCCGAGTCCATCGGAGAGAATCCGCTCGGCTATATCGTGCGAACCAATGCCGAGGGGCAGGTACGCGATGCGCTGGCCGAAGATATCGACTATCTTGGGAAATTGTGGAAAGCAATACAAGAAAACACGGCGACCGCAAAGGTCGGAACGCGCATCTACGAGGATTTGCCGCTGGCGCTGCGCTCACTCAGAGACTTGATGCGCCCTTCAATCGAGAAAGTGCGTGTCGATTCGCGCGAGACGCTTGATCGTGCCATCGAATTCACGCGCCAGTTCATGCCCGACCTTGCTGATCGCGTCGAGCACTACCCGGGCGAGCGACCGGTGTTCGATCTCTACGGCATCGAGGATGAGATCCAGCGTGCATTGAAGAAAGAAGTGCCGCTCAAATCCGGTGGTTATCTGATTGTCGATCAAACCGAAGCGATGACGACGATCGACGTCAATACCGGCAGTTATCTCGGTACGCGCAACCTCGAAGAGACCGTCTATCGCACCAACCTCGAAGCGGCGCAGTCGGCCGCACGCCATCTGCGCCTGCGCAACCTCGGCGGTATCATCATCATCGACTTCATCGACATGATCGATGAAGAACACAAGCGCCAGGTGATCCGCCAGCTGGAAAAATCCCTGGCTCGCGACCATGCCAAGACGACGGTCTATGACATGTCCCCGCTTGGCCTCGTCGAGATGACGCGCAAGCGCACGACGGAGAGTCTGGAACGCCAACTGTGCGAGCCTTGTCCGGGTTGCAGCGGGCGCGGCACGATCAAGACCGCTGAAACGGTGACCTACGAGATATTTCGCGAGATCACCCGCGCGGTGCGTCAGTTCGACGCTGAAAAGCTGCTCGTGCTGGCGACGCCGAGCGTGGTCGCGCGCATCCTTGAAGAGGATTCCACGGCAGTCGCCGAACTTGAGGAATTCATCGGCAAGACGATCCGCTTCCAGCCCGAAGAGCATTATTCCCAGGAACAGTTCGATGTCGTGCTCCTCTAACGAACCGTTCGTATTCTTGGTCCGCTCTGCATGATCGATTCCATCACCCATTCGACTCGGTGCGGCGGGATCGAATGACGCCGTTTCGCCGTCGACTGCGCAAGCTTCGTTTTTTTCTGCAGGCATTTTTTGTCACGTTGGTGATTTCAGCGGCGGTATTGGTCGCTTTCGCCCAACTGGCCCTGCCCTGGCTGGTCGACAATCCACAACGCATCGAGCATTGGTTGTCCGATCGACTTGGACGTCCAGTCAGCATTGGCCGTGTCAGCGGAACGTGGACTCAGTCTGGCCCCCGCCTGATCTTTGACGACTTGCGCATTGCGGGGCCATCTTCGACCTCCGGCGGCCTGGAACTTCCGCGATCCGAACTGGCGCTGAATTTCTATGCGGCTTTCCAGCACAACCGTTCCTGGAACGAATTTCGCGTCGTCGGCCTCGATCTGGCATTGAGTCGCGACGAATCGGGCGACTGGAAATTGCGCGGATTCGATCTCGCTGATCACGCGGGTGACGGCGCTTCAATGGGCGCGCTCGGTGTTGTCGTCCTTGTTGACATGCAGCTGTCGGTGAACGATCCCAGCCATGACGTACAGCTGCACATGCGGATTCCCGAATTGCGCGTGGTCAATCTTGGGGAAATCACACGGGTGCTCGGTCGTCTGGGCAATGGTAGTGGAACCGACGCGCCGCTCTCGCTCGCCGCCGATATCGACTTGACGGCGCGTTCGGGTCATTTGTATGTGGGCGGCAAGGGGCTGGACCTGGCCCAACTTTCTTCCGGGCATGCGATTGACGGCATCGAAGTGGTTTCCGCCCATGGTGATCTTGAAGCCTGGGCTAGCTGGAATAACGGTCAGGTCGACGAGGCGCTGGTCAAGCTGGCGCTCGATCAGGTCAGCTTGCAGGCTGACCACGAAGTCGAAATGGATGCGGCTGGGTCGCTGCGCAGACGCAGCGAATTCGACAAGATTTCGATGAGCGCGCGTTGGCAACGTCAGGGCGAGGGCTGGCTTTTTGATCTCGCAAATTTCGCGTCAACGCGACAAGGCAAGGCCGGGACGGCCGGACGCTTGATCGCACAAACGGCTGGTGGAACTGACAAGTCGCTAAGAGTAGTTGCGAACGCGCTCGATCTCGGCACGCTCGCGCCGATCATGATGCTGGCCAAGGCGACGCCAGAGCACTTGCGCAATTGGCTCTATCGCGGCGATCCGGGCGGTTCGCTCGATGCCATCGATCTGCGCTGGGTGTCGGCGGACGACTATGACATTGATGCGGCAATCTCGGGCCTGCGCTTTCATGCTGTTGATGCGATTGCCGGCGTTGATCCGCTTGCCGCGCGATTGCGCGGAGACGCTCAAGGATTGCTCCTTGAAGTCCCCGATCAGGAAACTCGCGTCGACTTCCAGAAAGTGTTCCGCAAGCCTTTTCAATTGAGCCATTTTGGCGGCGATGTGGCGGCATGGAAAGACGACGATGGTTGGCACATGAGTACGCCTCGGTACCGCATCGAAAGTATTGATTTCGCGGTATCACTGCGTGGTGGCGGACATTTGCAGTCCGATCATTCGCGTCCTTCGATGGACCTGGCGGCCGTCGTGACACGCGGAAATGTGAATTCGGCGAAATTATTCTGGCCCATTACGATGCCGGAATCGACGATCAACTGGCTTGATCGCGCACTGGAAGTGGGCGACATCGTGGCTGGCCGCGCGATCGTTCATGGCGATCTCGATAGCTGGCCGTTCAATGACAACGCCGGTCGTTTCGAGGCGCGTGCCGAGTTGCGTGGACTCAAACTGGCTTACCTGCCTGATTGGCCCGCAGGCGAGAATCTCGATGTGGACGCGACGTTTATCAACAACGGCATGCGGGCCGAGGCGCATTCGGGCAATTCGCTGGGCATCACCATTGATGATACCGAGGCGACCATTGCCGATTTTCACGAGCCCGTACTCGCACTTTCCGCGGATGCGCATGGCACTGGCAAGGATCTGCTGACCTATCTGCGTGCCACACCGGTCGGTGAGGAACATGCGAGTACGCTCAATGGATTGGCCATCGGCGGCAACGGCATCGTGCATGTCGATCTCAATATTCCGCTCAAGCATCACGAGCAGTCGACACTCGATGGCAAGGTTGACCTCAGTGATGCCGATCTCGAAGAATCGACCTGGGATCTGCAGTTCAAAAAAGCCAATGGGCAAGTTCGCTTCAACCGCACCGGCGTTGTCGCCGATTCGCTGGCGACAAGCTTCGGGGAATTCCCGGTCAGCCTCGGCATTGCCATCGGCAGCTCGACCAGCGATCCCGCAAACAACTTTGAGGCGCGTTTGCATGGCTTGCTCCCAGCCACTGCGATCTTTTCACGGGCGAGTGATCTCGTGCCTGCCTTGCCACGTTTTCCGGGCCAGTCCGAGTGGCGGATCGGACTCGATATCGGTGCCGATGGTGGCCCGGCAAGCGGACGCAAAACGCTGAGCCTGAGCAGTGATCTGAAGGGGATTGCGATCGATCTTCCTTCACCGCTTCAGAAGCCGGCCGACTCAACCTTGCCATTTTTGCTCAAACTGCAAATGCCGCCGCTGGGTCAGCCGTTTTCGGCCAGTCTTGCCGACATCGTGCAGATTGATGGTCGATTGCCGTCGCCAACTTCGCCGTTGTCGGCCAATATCGAACTCGGCCCCACGACCGCGACGACTGAACTTCCCGCCCGCGGTTTGCGTATTGGCGGACGCACGAAATCCTTTGATGTCGGTGGCTGGATTGGCTTGTTCAGCGCAGGTGGCGGCGGTGGGGATCTGCTTGATGCGATCGCTCTCGACGTCGATGATCTGAGCATGGCCGGTCGTCATTTCGCAGATCTTCATCTCGACCTCAAGCCCAAGGATGACGCGATCAAGATCGATGTTGCGGGTCCGTCACTCGAGGGTGAGATCAGCGTACCAAGCACCGAACTGCGTCGACGCGGCATCACGGCGCAGATGAAGCGCGTGCACTGGCCCGATCTTGCGCCGAGCGACGATCACGCGCCGAGCGTACTTTCCAGCGTGGCTCCCGCATCGATTCCACCTCTGCATCTATCGATTGGTGAACTAAAGCTTGGGGTCACTGATTTTGGTGACATGCGTTTGGAAAGCTATCCGACCGACGACGGCATGCACATTGACGTGCTCGAAACGAAATCGTCGAACCTGGATATGCGCGCCAGTGGTGACTGGATCGGCTCAGCCGAGGACAATCATTCAAGTCTCGCCATCGACATGACGGCTGAAAGTCTCGGCAAGATGCTCGATACCTTCGGCTTTGCCGGAATCATCGAAGGTGGCCAGACGGTCGCCCATATCGACGCCACCTTTCCGGGCTCTCCCGCGACGTTCGCGTTGGCAAATGCGACCGGCACTCTGAGTGTCGCTGTCGAGAAAGGGCGCATTCTCGATGTTGAGCCGGGTGCCGGTGGACGCTTGTTCGGGCTGATGTCGCTGCGCGAGATTCCGCGTCGACTTTCGCTGGATTTCAGTGACCTGTTCAAATCCGGCATGAGCTTCAATTCGATCAAGGGTAGCTTTGCCCTCGATAACGGCAATGCGCAGACCGACGACCTGCATATCGCCAGCCCTGCGGCCGACATCACGATCAGTGGACGCACGGGCTTGCGCAACAAGGATTACGACCAGGAGATGGTGGTTACTCCGCGTGCTGGTGTGGCGCTGCCGGTGGTCGGTGCGCTCGCGGGCGGACCGGTGGGTGCGGCGGCGGGCCTGTTCGTGCAGACCTTGATTGGCAAGAAGATCAATCGCGCCGCGCGTTCGCGGTACCAGGTCACCGGTGACTGGGACAAGCCCGTGATCGCCCTGATTGCCCGCGAAAAACTCTACGCTGACCATGCGGACGATTTGCTTCAGACCGATGCCGGAGAAGGCGCACAGTCGAATGTCGCGACTGCTCTGAATCCAGCGGCACCAAGCGCTTTTACCGATCCCGTCCAAGCGGTAATCGATAGGCTGCCGCGGATCGAACAGCCCGA
>JBDSPX010000001.1:0-5717 GCA_039930065.1 Dokdonella sp. | reverse complement strand
TGATATCGAGAATCGGATAGGCGTCAGCCTCTTCGGAAAAACCAAGCGACCGCAGCCACGGCAGATAGCCGGGCTCAAGCGGCGTCGACTGGTCTGCGTTTAAATTACCGTGCAGGATCTGCGCTTGCATCTCGTCGTTCATGCGCGGTGCAACGTACTCGCCAACCCAGAACACATCGGGAAATTCGATGAGTTGGCGGATCTGCGCATCACTTGCCTCGAAGCGTGCGATTTCGTAACCCAGCTGTGGCGTCCAGTCATCTATCGGCTTGAGACCAAGCGCGGAAAAGCGCTCACGTCCGCCAGCGCCATCGTGGCGGTAGCGCTGCACGATGACGGATGCCTTCTCAGTGCCGGGTGCGCCGCGCTGGAGCCGATCAAACAATGAATTGCCGAGCTTGATGAACCCCGGCAGCGACTTGCTGTACTGCAAAACCTGACCCGAGGCGACCATCGCATCAAGCTTTGATCGCGTAGCCACATCGGCCCAGACCAGATAGCCATCGCTGTCGACATATTGGATCGGTACGGCACCTGCCGCGCGCAGCTGATCAAGCCAGGCATCCTTGATGGGCCCGACGAACTGCACGATTTGCAAGGCCGCCGCATTCGGTGATTTCAGGGAAAATCCAGCGGGCGCTTCGATGACAGGCAAACGCGTATTGATCAGCAGTCGATCGAACTTGAGCCGATGGGCATCGCCGAGCACCCAGGATTTCGTCGGCAAATCCGCCGCATCGCCTTCAAACAATCGCCACGAGCCATAGTCGGCGATCTGCCGAAAGCTGCTGGGTACCTCGATCCCCGAAGGCACGACAATCGACGCTGCGCGGACCGATTGCGCCACAGGAAGCGCCGCAACAATCGCAGCAGCGAGAAAGCAGATCTTGCGCATGTGAGGTTCAGACATCCCGCAAGAGTAAGGCCGCAGCCGTCGATGGTTCGTAAAGACACGTCACAGGCGAGCATTACGGGTTGACAGGCGAGCGTCAAGTGATCGCTACTCTGCCAGTTTCCTGAACGGACGCGGACAGATCGTGCCATCAAAATTCTCCGACTTGGCCTTGAACATGGCGCTCGTGCCACCACCTCGAAAGCTCGCGAAGCCTCGCACTGCATGCCGGCTGCGCACTCCCTTGTTTTGAATCCGAGCCTGATCATGCCGATGGACACGATCCGCATTCGCGGAGCCCGTACACACAATCTCAAGAACATCGATATCGACCTGCCGCGCGACAGCCTGATCGTGATCACCGGTCTGTCGGGCTCGGGCAAGTCCTCGTTGGCGTTCGACACGATCTATGCGGAAGGCCAGCGTCGCTATGTCGAATCGTTGTCGGCCTATGCGCGCCAGTTCCTCTCGGTCATGGAAAAGCCCGACGTCGATCATATCGAGGGGCTGTCGCCGGCGATCTCGATCGAGCAAAAATCGACATCGCACAATCCGCGTTCGACAGTCGGTACGATCACCGAGATCTACGACTACTTGCGCCTGCTCTATGCGCGAGTCGGCATGCCGCGTTGTCCGGATCATGGCGAGGCGCTCGAAGCGCAGACGGTCAGCCAGATGGTTGATGCCGCACTCGCGCTCGATCCGAAGAAACGCTACATGCTGCTCGCGCCGGTGGTGCGCGAGCGCAAGGGCGAGCATGTGCAGGTGTTCGATCAATTGCGTGCGCAGGGATTCATCCGCGTGCGCGTCAACGGTGTCGCCTACGAACTCGATGAAGTGCCGACACTTGCACTGCGCCAGAAGCACACGATCGAAGCCGTGATCGACCGCTTCCGCGCGAAGGCGGATATCAAGCAGCGCCTGGCCGAATCGTTTGAAACCGCATTGCGCCTCGGCGATGGCATCGCCTTGCTCGTCGACATGGATGACGACAAGGCACCGATGACGACGTTCTCGTCGCGTTACTCGTGTCCGATCTGCGACTACGCCCTTCCCGAGCTCGAACCGCGCCTGTTTTCGTTCAACTCACCGGTCGGCGCGTGCCCGACCTGCGACGGACTCGGCATCAGCCAGTTCTTCGATCCCGAGCGTGTCGTCGTGCATGCCGATCGCGGTCTTTCCGCCGGCGCCGTGCGCGGCTGGGATCGGCGCAACATGTATTACTTCCAGATGATTCTGTCGCTGGCCAAGCACTACGGTTTCGATGTCGACACGCCGTGGAACGAGCTACCGGCAAAGCTCCGCGATCGTGTGCTTTACGGATCCGGATCCGAGCAGATCGCGTTCAATTACGTCATGGAGAATGGCGGCAAGGTCACACGCAAGCACAAGTTCGAAGGCATCATTCCGAATCTTGAACGGCGCTACAAGGAAACTGAATCGCCGGCCGTGCGCGAGGAAATTGCCAAGTTCATCAGCCCGCGCGCATGTCCCGAATGCGAAGGCCAGCGCCTGAATCGTTCGGCGCGGCATGTCTATGTCGCCGATACCAATTTGCCCTCGATCAGTGCCCTGCCGATCGACCAGACCCTCGATCATTTCCAGAATCTGAGTCTGCCCGGCTGGCGCGGAGAGATCGCGGTCAAGATCGTCAAGGAGATTCGCGAGAGGCTCAACTTCCTTGTCGACGTCGGCCTCAACTATCTGACCCTTGATCGTCAGGCCGATTCGCTGTCGGGCGGCGAAGCCCAGCGCATCCGTCTGGCCAGTCAGATCGGTGCGGGCCTGGTCGGTGTCATGTATGTGCTCGATGAACCTTCGATCGGTCTGCACCAGCGCGACAACGAACGTCTGCTTGGCACCCTCGTGCGTCTGCGTGATCTCGGCAATACCGTGATCGTGGTCGAGCACGATGAAGACGCAATCCGCGCAGCCGACCATATCGTCGATATCGGCCCCGGTGCTGGCGTACACGGCGGTCGTATTGTGGCCGAGGGTAAGCTCAAGGACATTCTCAAGGCGCCCGAGTCGCTGACCGGCCAGTATCTTTCGGGAAAACGCGGCATTGCCGTACCGAAGAAGCGCAGGGTTGCCGATCCGGAGCGCGTGTTGCGCATCGTCGGTGCGAGCGGCAACAATCTCAAGAATGTGGAAGTCGAAATTCCGGCCGGCCTGATGACCTGTGTCACCGGCGTATCCGGTTCGGGCAAGTCGACCTTGATCAACGACACCTTGTATCGACAGACGGCGGCCGAGCTGAATGGCGCGAGCGAGAAACCCGCACCGTTCAAGGCCATCGAAGGTCTCGACCTGTTCGACAAGGTCGTCGAAATCAACCAGTCACCGATCGGCCGCACGCCGCGCTCGAATCCGGCGACCTATACGGGTCTTTTCACTCCACTGCGCGATCTGTTCGCGCAGATTCCGGAATCCCGCGCACGCGGCTATGGCCCGGGTCGTTTCAGTTTCAACGTCAAGGGCGGTCGTTGCGAGGCCTGCCAGGGCGATGGCCTGATCAAGGTCGAGATGCACTTCCTGCCTGATGTGTATGTCGTGTGCGATGTCTGTCACGGCAAGCGCTACAACCGCGAGACGCTCGAAATCACCTACAAGGGTCACACGATCTCCGACGTACTGGATATGACGGTCGAAGATGCACAAACCTTGTTCCAGCCGGTGCCGGTGCTCGCGCGCAAGCTCGATACGCTGATGGATGTCGGCCTCGGCTACATCAAGCTCGGCCAGAGTGCGACGACCCTCTCGGGCGGCGAGGCGCAACGCGTCAAGCTCTCACGCGAGCTGAGCAAGCGCGATACGGGGCGTACGCTTTACATCCTCGACGAACCGACCACCGGCCTGCATTTCCACGATATCGAACAGTTGCTCAAGGTGCTGCATCGATTGACCGACGATGGCAACACGGTCGTCGTCATCGAGCACAACCTCGACGTGATCAAGACCGCCGACTGGGTCATCGATCTCGGTCCCGAAGGTGGCGGCGGCGGCGGTAAAATCCTCGCCAGCGGCACACCCGAGCAGATCGTCAAGGTCAAGGCCTCCCACACGGGTCGTTTTCTCGCGCCCGTTCTCGCGCCTTTGAAAAAGAAGAAGGCCGCATGAATGATCCAACCAGTCGCCTGTTAGCACGCGTGCCGATCTCGGTGCGCTGGCGTGATCTCGATGCCTATAACCACGTCAACAACTCGACCTTCCTGACGTATCTCGAAGAGGCGCGCCTGGTGTGGTTGGCTGGCATCGACGGCGAATGGAAAAATGCCGCATTCAGTCCGGTCCTTGCCGCATCGCAGATCAATTTTCGCGATCAGATCGGTTGGCCGGCCGAACTCGTCGTCGAAGTGACTTGCGAGAAGCTCGGCAACAGCTCGCTGACCCTCGCCCATCGCATCACTTCGGCGGATGGCGAAAAACTCTACAGCGACGCCAGCGTCGTCATGGTCTGGATCAATCCCTCCAGCGGGAAGCCCGTACCGTTGCCAGAAGGGGTGCGCGCTGCCTGCGCCTGATCGTCAAAAAACAGCTTGAGACTCCGATCAGAGTCGCGCCCTTCGGCGTGTGCAATCAACCGCAGAACTTCCCCGCCGCCGACCCTGGCGCCGGGCTGACACGACTGAATCTGCCGAACCGACTGCGAACAAAGACCAATCGGATTGTCTGTCGCTTCGGTCACGGCGCTTAGCTGCTGCGTCCGCATATCCGATTTGAAAGCGCACGGGGTCGCATTCCCTTACAGTAGCCACCTATGTCGCTACCCACCGATCCCGAGCAGCTCTTTGCGAGCATTTACGACGAACTGAAGCGGCTCGCGCACGCGCAGCTTTCGGGCCGCGCGCCGCGGACGCTGTGCACAACGGCGCTGGTGCACGAGGCCTACATCAAGCTCATCCGCGGTGATGCCGGGGTGCAGGATCGCCAACATTTCGTCAGTCTCGTCGTACGCGCGATGCGCCAGATTCTGGCCGATGCAGCGCGTCGCAAGATGGCCGAAAAGCGCGGTGGCGAGGGCGCCATGGTCACGCTGGATACCGGGCTTCGCGACGATCATGCGACCACCAGCGTTGACGTACTCGCGCTCGAGCATGCCATCGACCGTTTGCGCGGCATGCACGAGCGCCTTGCCACCGTGGTCGAGATGCACTTCTACGGGGGACTTTCGTTCAACGAGGTCGCCGAACTGATCGGCGTGACCGAGCGCACCGTGCAGCGCGACTGGAGCGCGGCGCGTGCCCTGCTGGAGCAGAACCTCGGAACGTCTCGATGAAAGTGGACGAGGAGGGTCCTTCCGAAACGAATGACGAAAGCCGTGCTGCGCGAGCCGTGATCCTGTTCCGCGACGCCCTCGATCTCGATACCGGCGCGCGCGCAGCCTTCCTCGATCACGAGTGCGCCGGTGACGAAGCGTTGCGCGGGGACCTCAACAAACTTCTCGCCAGCGTCGCAAGCCAGGTCGGCTCGTCGGGCGAGTTCCTGGACCAGCCGGCACTGGCCCTGGCTGGGCGCCTCATCGAAGACGAATCCTCGACACGAATCGGCGAGACGATCGGCGCGTTCCGCCTCGTTGCGCTGCTCGGCGAAGGTGGCATGGGCACCGTGTTCCGCGGCGAACGAGAGGGTGCGGATTTCACGCAGATCGTCGCCCTCAAGATCATCCGGGCTGGAGCGCCGAACGCAGCGCTGCGTGAGCGCTTCCGGCGCGAGCGCGCGATCCTGGCAGGTCTCGATCACCACGGCATCGCACGATTCGTCGATGGGGGCGTGACCGAGCAAGGTGAGCTCTGGTTTGCGATGGCATTGATCGAAGGGGACG